>JBBSGN010000001.1:0-26963 GCA_038254085.1 Chloroflexia bacterium
ACATCGTCCTGCCCATACTGTACGGGCTGTTGGTTCTGGGCGTGTCGAGCCTCGTCTATAACCTCGTTATCATCGTACAGCGAGCGCGAGGCAGTCAGAACAGCAACCGCACCGCCTTCACCTGGAGCCTCGGCGGCGTGGGATTGGTGGCGGTGGCAGGCAACTTACAGGGCGGTCTTCAGATGGTCAGTATCATTGCCCCCGGCCTCTACCGCCCGCTCTTGGACCTTTTTCACGGGTGGGGCCTCACCACGCCCGCCATGACGCGCGTCTTCACCGGCGTTGACTACTGGCCCGTGAGTCGCATCACCCCGCGCACAATAGAGGAGTTCCCTTACTGGATCTTCCTGGTTGGCGACCTGCACGCGCACCTGATAGCCCTCCCCTTCGACGTTGCCGTGCTTGGCCTCGCGCTCAACCTCTTCCTGGGCGCTTGGGAGCACCGAGCACCGAGCACCAAGTACCGAGTCGAAAGTGGCTTATTCGCTACTCGGTATGATGCCGCTCTGCGCGTCGCTGTGACCGCGTTGGCCCTGGGTGCGCTCGCGCTGACCAACTCGTGGGACTTCCTCACCTATAGCGTGTTGATTGCGGTCCTGGTAGCCCTGGCCGCGGCATATTCCCTTCGCGTCCAGGCGCGTACCCGCCGTTCCGCGCGCGCTCTATTTGGGGCTGGCGTTGGCCTTGCCGTCCTGTTCATGCTGGCGACTCTCGCTTACGCACCTTACTTTCTCACGTTCAAGACCTTCTACAGCGAAGTCCGCCCCATCGCAGAGAGCGTCAACGGCATGGGACGAACCCACCTCGCCGAGTGGATTATCATCTGGGGCCTGTTCGCCTTCGTAACCGCAAGCTATATCTTCGCGGGCCTGCGCCGCTATCCCTGGGCCGAGGCGTGGGCGGGCCTCGGGCAGATGTTCAGGGGCACACAATTGGCCTCTCACAGGCTAGGCATCGTCGCGGGCATCAGCGGAGCGGGGGGACGCTCTACCGAGACCGAGCAGCATCTCACCCCAGACCCGACGCGCACCGCCCTTTTTTCTCCCGCCGCAGGGTTACTGGTGCTTGCTGGCGCGATCCTGGTCGCGCTAGCGTGGACGATCTCCGGAGAGTGGCTCCTGGCCCTGCTCGTCGTGCTAATTGGGATGATCGTTGCCCTCCAAGTGGGCGCTGTTCGCAATCCCGGCCTGCTCTTCGCGGGCGTGCTGCTTGCAAGCGCGCTGGCTCTAACGCTCGCAGTAGAGTTGTTCTATGTGGTGGATTTCCAACAGGGCACAGAATGGTATCGCATGAACACGGTCTTCAAGTTCTACATGCAGGCGTGGGTGCTGTTCGGCGTCGGCTCGATCATAGCCCTCTATGCCTTGCTTGGGCAACGGAGGCTCCCGCTAAGGAGTCCGGCCAGGTGGCTCTGGCTAGGCGCGTTGTTAGTGTTGCTTGCCGCGTCCGCCACGTTCGTAGTCGGCGGCACCGGCTCGCGGCTTGACGAACGTTTTCCTGTCCGGCCCGCCGCCCTAACACTCGATGGCACCGCGTTCATGGCAGATAACAGTTTTGTCTTCGGCCCCACAACCAACACCATCACAGTAACACTTGCTTATGACCAGGCCGCGTATGATTGGCTGCTCAACAACGCGCGCGGCCTCCCGGTGATCGCCACAGCACCCACCGCCCCCGACCCGGAAGGCATGTTCGTCGCCACCTACACCGGCTTTCCAGTCGTGGTGGGCAGTATGCACCAGGAGGAACAGCGTTACCCCGACCAGGTCGCCGAGCGCCGGGCCGCCATGGCCGACCTCTTCCGCACGCCCGACGTAGCCCGCACTCGTAGCATCCTCGACAAGTACGGCGTAACTTACATCTACCTCGGTCCATACGAGCGGTGGATCGCCCACGACGCGCCTGCGGGCCTCTCCAAATTCGCTGCGATGACCGGCCAGACGATAGAAGTTGCCTACCGCAACCCCGCCGTGACCATTTACCGGGTGATCAAGGCTGGTCGTTAGTGGGCTTATGGGATATGTCGTTCGGCTCGCCGGTAGATACGTCGCCTGTTGCCAGTCCTTATAAGACCGGCCCTGTCTCTTTGTCCGCGCCCGATCTCCCGACCGCGAAAGCTCCACAACGATACGCTGCTGCGGCCACGAGTCCGCGTAGAGATGCGTGGCCTCGGCACCTGGCGGCGCTGGGGTTCTTCCTGTTGCTGGGCGTGCTTGCCACCTGGCCCCTCGCCCTACATGCCCTTACCTCGGTGCCAGGTTTCGACAGCCCCTCCACCCGCGCGGGTATGGCCGACCAGGACCAGGCGCTTTGGGCGCATTGGTGGCTGCGGGAGACGCTTTTCAATCAGCACACTGACCTGCTACGCACCGATCTGCTCTACTGGCCCTACTACCGCCAGGGACTCAGCCTGATCCTCTACGATATGCAGTTGCTCCGCACTGCCATTGCGCTGCCGGTGCAGATAATCTTAGGGCTAGCTGCCGCCTACAACTTCGGCATCTTTTTGAGCTTCACGTTAGGTGGTTATGGCATGTTCCTGCTAGGGCGAGACCGAGGTCTGAGCTGCCCGGCGTCCCTGTTTGCGGGTGTGGTCTTCGTGGCTGGGCCGTATCACCTCATGCAGCTCCTCCTGGAGACCTCGCTGGTCGCGGTCGAGGCCCTGCCGTTTGCCGTCCTGTGGACCCGGCGCGCGCTCGCCGGTGAGCGACGCAGCGCGATTGTGCTGGCCGCTCTGTGCATTGTGTGGGCTAACCTTTCAAGCTGGTACTTTGGTCTGTACGTGCTGCTGGCGCTCTTCGTCCTCGCGGTCGGACTGGCGTGGCGGCGCAGGGCTGGGGGATGGCGTCAAATCCGCTCTATATTTGCGCGCGCTTTATTTATCGGGGGTCTGTACGGCATCCTCTATCTGCCGGTCCTGGTGCCGGTGCTGGCCGAAGTGCTGAACGCGCCGCCCGCATCAAGGCTCTTCCCGTTCAGCGCATCTATACGAGGGGCCAGCACGCCCTGGTTCAGACTCTTCCTGAACGACCGCAACCCCATTACGCAACCGCCGATCTGGCTCGGCAGCGCTTTCCTCGGCTACACCACAATCGCTCTAGCCGTGTGGGGCACGATAAGACGTTGGCGACGTGCCCTGCCCTGGCTCATCCTCTTCTTCGTATACCTGAACCTGGCAATGGGGCCGGACCTGCACGGCTTCGGCAATGTCATCACTATAAACGGCCAACCCGTACCTCTGCCTTATGGCTTGCTCCTCGGCTTGCCCGGAATGAACCTGATCCGCGCTCCAGGTCACGCCAACGTGATGATCCTCCTCTGCGTGGGGATGCTCGCGGGCCTCGGCCTCGACGCGCTTGCCAGGCTTATGCGCTTCCCGAATTCGCAAGCCACCCGCACGGTCCCGGCGCTTCTCGCGTCTACCGCGATCCTGCTATCGCTTGCCGAATATTTGGTGCTACCCTTGCCCCTATATGAACTGCACTGGCCTGCGGCCTTCCAACAAATCGGCCAGGACAACGCGACCTATGGCATCCTGGAGCTACCTATCACCCTCCATGCGAGCAACGACCATCACCGGATGTTCAACCAGATCGCGCACCACAAGGGCATCGCGGGCGGATACCTGCCCCGCCCCATACCCGACCCCTACCGCCTGCCCGACAGCCCCTTCGCCCGCTTCACCCAGCCTTACACCACGACGGACGTGCTGGCCCAGGACGAGTCCCAGGCGACGGATGCCCTTCTCCAGCTTTACGATTTCCGCTACCTGGCGATCTACCACGACCGCAAGGATTACCGGGTGGACGACTCCCCCTGGTCCTGGCCCTACCCCACGCAGCCGCTTGAAGACCCCGAAATCACTGTCTACCCAGCCAGGCAAGCGGCGCTAGACCATACCTACCTCTACCTCGGCAATAGCTGGAGCATTCCTGAGCGCGACGGCAACGGGGCACGCCGTTGGCTCAATGGCGACTCCGGCTACATGCTCGCGTGGAGTCCCGGTGAGCAAGGCCAACTCGCCCTCGACCTGGAGTTAGCCCCCAGCGCGCCCGCCGTCAGCCTGCAACTCTCCCTGGACGACCGCTCCATCCTCAGCTTCGGCATAGAAACTCTATCCCCCACCCACCACATGTCAACCCCGCCCATCGAACTGACACGCGGCTGGCACCGCTTCAAGCTCTACACTCTGACTCCTGCCACTCCAAGTGCGCTTGGCACATCCCATGCAATAGCCATCCGACTTGCGCGATGGGACAAAAGTCAGTAACGGGCGGCGCCCACCGCCCCCTATGCTATACTACCGCTATGGCAGCGTCGCGCACGGAGGCAGTTGCACGCCCGTTCCCGTCGCACTCAGACGGTCTAATAGCGGGCGCGCTCCTACTACTCGGTCTGGTGGCTGCCGGAGTGCGCTTCAACGACCAATTGGGCGGACTGACGGGGGACAACGCCAGCTACATTCTGCTTGCGCGGGACCTCGTGACGGGCGCACCTTATGGCAACGCGGGCTTCCCCTGGGGCTTCCCGGCGCTCCTCACACCTATACTCGCTGTTACCCGACCTGATAACATTCTTGCGGCTATACCCTGGCTGAAGGCTCTGAGCATACTTCTGTTTGTCCTTTCGCTGCCCCTGATGTACGCCCTCTTCAGAACGCGACAGGGCGCACTCGCATCCTTCACCGCTGCCGCCCTGTTCGCTGTAAACAACACCGGCCTGCTATATGCGACCGACGTGATGACCGAGATGCCGTACACCTTCGCCAGTTTCGGCGCGCTTCTCTACTGGCAACTGGCCGTCGTCCCCAGACCGCAAGACTGTGCAAGACCGTTTCCCTGGCGGCAACTGCTGATAGCATCAGTTCTCCTGACCATACCCTACTACCTACGCACGGTCGGTCTGGCCCTACAAATCGCCGCCGTCCTCACGCTGCTATGGCGCCGGAGGTTTCGCCTAGCCGTGGCACTTGGCGCGGGCCTGGCGCTGCTCGCCCTGCCCTGGTTGGTCTTCAGCAGCGGCGCGGGCCAACCCAACTACGTCTCGTCCCTCCTGCTGCGCGACCCGTATAACCCCTCGCTCGGCCAAATATCGAGCCTGGGCGAACTCCTTGCCCGCATCTGGAGCTTCGCTCGGCTCTACATCACCGATGTGTTCCCGCGCATGTTGCTCCCATCGCCCACTCCTGGTGGGGTACTAACGGCACTCGCCCCGGCGCTGGTGCTTCTATTGGCGATTGGGCTAGTCCTGCGCCTTCTCAAAGGGGTAGAGCTACCGGAGGTCTACGTGCTGCTCTTCTTGCTTGTGCTGTTCGCCTGGCCCTGGACCGGCGACCGCTTTCTCCTGCCCGTCTATCCACTCTTACTTCATTACGTCCTCGAAGCGATCACCTGGTTCGCGAAACAGGTCAAGAAGCGCTGGTGTTGGATCAGCGCCCGCACTGTCGGCTGGCAAACGCTTGCTGGAGCGCTAATAATGGTCGCGGTCCTGCCCAACCTCTGGCTGGACGGCGCGGCAGCCGCTGATAACGCGCGTTACCTGGCGGGCAACGCCCCAGCCAGCGGCTACACGCCCGACTGGCAGCGATACTTCGATGCCTGCCGGTGGCTTCGCGAGAGGACCCCGCCGGGCAGCGTGGTCCTCTCGCGCAAGAGCACTATCACCGAAATATTCGCCAACAGACCGTCAGTGCTTATCCCGCTAATCCCACCCGGCAAATATCCCGACTTTCTGCGCCGCAACCAGATAGATTACATCCTGGAAGACGCCTTCCCCTGGTCGGTCCACACGGTGCAGTACCTCCGGCCTGCTCTCGGGGCCTATCCTCAGATGTTCCAGTTGGTCCAAACCACCGCCCCGCCTATAACCCGCATCTGGAAGGTTATTCCATCGCCCTAGAGAGCGTTCTCTTCCCGTAAAAACAAACCCCAAGAGCCGCCGAAGGTGACTTTTGAGGTTTGTTTTTTAGCTTTGGTGAGCAGAGAAAACCGGCTACTGCGCGGGCGCTTCGTACCACTCGGTGCGCGGGAAGTTGGACGCAGCCTTTGGGGATAGTTGCACGTCGTTGCGCTTGTACACCCAATAGCCCCGGTCTTCCCAGTATTTGACCTTGTTGTAAAGCGAATATCGCCCCGTGAACCGAGGGTCAGTCATCAGAGGCTCGAATACCGCATTGAACTGCGGCACGCGGTCCGACCCGGAGGTGAACACCAGGAACTCTGGGTTAGACGCCAGCGCACTGTCGGCGAAACCCGCGGCTCCCCGTTTGTATATCACATCGCCATTGGTAAGCCCGCCCGGATTGTCGTCAATCACCCGGAGACCCGAGTAGTAGGCCACCACGCCTATGTCCTGCAACGCCACAGTGGAAGAAGGCGGCGCGTACTGCCCCAGCCACACCCCCAGCGGCACGAGCGAGCGGTTCTTGGCATCCTCTGCTCTCTGCCCATCATAGCGCGTGCGTGGGGCCATCACCAGCAGGAAGAGCGCTATCGCCGCGCACACCCCTGCGACCCCCAGCCAGGTTCGCCACGAGCGCCCCAGGCTTCCTACCAGCCTTAACAGCGCGATGACCGGCCCCTGCGCGTACAGGTAAAGTAACGGCAGCACCGGCACCATGTATCTTATCCCAGGATTATACGATTCCGACACGAAATAGAGCAAACTGAGCGCCCCGGCGCAACTCACAATATACCAGTCGCGCAACCAGGGCCTGCGAAACCAGGCTAGGTCGGCAACAGCGAGGGCAAAGGTTGGCACCAGCAGGTCCCCATAAGCCGAGTAATGCGACCCGCGCGTAAAGTACGACCCCCAGGTAAGCCGGAGTTGGCTTGGATCGGTAAGAGTGCCACCCAGCCGCGAGAAGAAAGGCGTCGGCACCAGCTGGCCGAAATATTGCCCTCTCCACCACGTATAGGCCAGGAAAACGAGCGCCAACGTGCCGAAGCTCGCCACAGGCACGGCCCACTGCGATACGTTCGTCGAGCCTCTATGCCTCCATGAGTCAACCACCGAAGCCAGCACGAACAACCCGCCGATCGCCATAGGAATCGCGCCGTCGTGGCGAGTCAATGCCAGTAAAAAGAGGGTGGCGGCAGCCAGCGGATAAGCCCACAGACGCCCGCCCAGCCCCAGCACGGTCAGCCACACCGACACCAGCAGCATGGTTGCGTACCACATCGTTTCCAGCCCGCCCTGCGCCCACAGCGCGAACGGAGCCGTCAACGCCAGCAGTGCGGTGGCCACGAGCGCCCAACCTCGATGCCGCACCACCTGAAGGGAGAGCAGATAGACCAAACCCAGGTTCAGCGCGCTCAAGATCGCGCCCAGGTTAGCCGCCCACGTCGGCACGTCGAGACCTAATCGCGCTAGCCCGGCCAGCAGCACGATCCAGGAGAGATTGCTGTAACCCTCCACAGGCGGCGCCGCCGCGTTAAACACCAGCCCGTTGCCAGCCGCCAGGTTCTCGGCGTACCTGTAGGTAATATAGGCGTCGTCCGGCATGTAAACGCCAATGTACCGCTCCAAGGCCAGCAGTACAACCGCACACGCAGCCAGAGCGAGCAACACCACCCAGACACTCACATCGCTGTGTGCTTGAGATGCGAAAGCCCCGGCTCGTTCCTCAGCCCAGGTATTCATGCCGGTTGCTTGGGGGCCGGTGAGCGCGGGCGGTTTCACAGGTTCGATTACGGTTTTGCTGCTCATAATACCAATCAATATTATCATCAACAGGTGGGCTATGCAAACAACAAACGTAGAATCTGGTAGAATTGTACCTGCCTAACCAAGCCCGTTTCACTTCTTCTGCCCCAGGCCAAACCGACGTAAGGAGTATTGCCATGTCCAGTCCGTCATCCGTTCCGGCCAAACCCAACGACCCGGACCAACCGCTCGCCACCGCCCCGTTCGACCTCAGCCCAGCGGCAATCACCCCCACACGCGACGAACAGATCGGCCACGCGCTCGCAGCCGAGATACACGACTCCTCTGCGCCCCAGGACCGCCCCACCGCAACCCGCGACCTCGTCCACGAGATGATCAGGGCCGGCGCCGAGGGCGAGGTCGCGACCGATTTGTTGCAACAAGAGGAGTTACCACCTGAACCGTTCACCGACACCGACTACGAAGACCACGAAGCAGCCTCCGAGGTCGAGCGATAGCTGTCATAAGCAACCATTTGCCGTCACCTGATACGCAAAGAAGCTGGGGTCTGAAGGGGCGGTCAGGTCTGCTCGCCCTGGTGGGCTTTGTCGCCCTGCTTGTGTATGGCCTGCTGATATGGCTCGACTTGCCGTCCCCTGCGGGCTTGCGCTACGAAAAGCCTCCGGCGGGCCAGGGTCTCGTGCCCGCCCATTGGTGGGACGAAGTGCAAGGGTTGCGCGGCTGGGCGGTCCACCCTAGAGGGTGGTCATGGGCGCTCATTGATCCTGCCCCGCTCTGGCGCTGGCTGCCCTTGCTGGGACTCGGTCTGGCGGGCGCGCTGCTTATATACGCCTCTGTCCACTATCGCATCTCGCCTCGATACTCACTCCTTGCCCTTGTGATACTTGGCTATCCAGGGCAACTATCTGCGCTCTGGCTCAAAGACCCCAACCCAAACCAGCTACTGTTCGAGCGCGTCCTCAACCGCAGCTTCACCGGCTATTTCACCTCGGCCACCCGCGCAAGCGCCGTTTACACCTTTTTCGGCGGCTACGCGGACGCCTTTGCCAACGACGACCCGGCCACCCGCCTGTGCGGGCACTGCCGCACGCACCCCCCAGGACCGATACTCTTCTACTGGTTGCCGATCCAGGCCGTCCAGTCTCTCCCCAGCGACGCACAACGGGGCCTGTGGAACAGTCTGGCAGGCGGGCTCCAAATCAGCGTCCCTGCTCCTCTATCGCCTATGCCACCCGCCCAGGCCATAGCCGGAGCGTTGGGCAGCCACCTGGTCTTATTGGGCGCTGCCCTCATAGTTATCCCGTTGTACGGGCTCGCCCGACGATTGGCACAGGGGCAGTGGACCATCTTATTGGCCGCGCTCGGCCTGGTTGTCCCAGGCATCCTTTTAATGAGTCCGGAGTTCGACCAGTTGTACGCGACTGCGACAGCCGCCCTTTTCTACCTCGCCATTCGAGGTCTCACGGGCGGCAAGAATCAGGCAGCCTGGGGTGCGGCGGCTGGCCTGTGGTTCGCGTTGTGGCTCTACTGGTCCTTCGGTCTTTGGGTGCTGGTCGGCCCTCTGTTCCTGTTGGCACTGTCCGTCGCGCTCGGCCTCATGCCCGGCCCGGTACATAGGCGGTGGAGATATGTCGCTGTGTGGGCGGCAGGGCTGACTGTTGGTGTGGCTCTACCCTGGGCTTTGCTCTGGGGCCTCTTCCAGTTTGACGTTCCCCGCGTAGTGCAACTGGCAGGTGAGCAACACCTGAAAGGCCTCACCGTCCTGCGCCCCTACGCCCCCTGGCTCCTATTCAACCTGGTTGACTTCCTCCAATTCGTGGGCCTACCGTTGGTGGTCGTCTCACTCGCCACCGCCTTTACGTGGCGCGATACTCACTACGCACAGCCCGGCAACCCCACGGACCCTCGTCGTTCAATCCTCATGCGCTTTATCATGCGCACCAACATCTACACGCTCATTTTCTGGGCAACCCTGCTCCTACTCGATCTGTCGGGCACGGTCAGAGGCGAGGTAGGCCGGCTCTGGATATTCCTCGTGCCGATGGTCCTTATGGGTGTTTACGATGCTGTGGGCCGGGGCCTTCTTGGGACACGCGCTGTCTGGTTGCTCCTCGCTTCCCAGTTCACGGTGTGCGTGCTTATCGGTGGCCGCTGGCTCACACCCTGAGCGTCAGAAGCGCAGGCTGATCGCCGCCCATACCCCTTCGGCCACCATTGCAAACAGGCGGGTGAGGGCCGCCACCGCCACGCCAAGCGGCAACGGCACCCCTAACAGCGTTGAGAACAGATAGACAAGCACTCCCTCCCTTATGACCAGTCCTTGTGGCACGAGCAGGCCCAGTGACCCGCCCAGCACGCTCGCGCTGAACAGCCCAACTACGCCCGCAGCCTCACTGACGTATTCCTCGCCACCTAAACCGGCACGCAAGAGCAACGCAATTAGCCCGTAGATTAGCCAATTGGCGAAGCAGCCCAATAGTACAGCCATTGTGTCTCGCCTTGAGAGAGCCGTCGCGATGCCTGCCCGCCCCATTCGTGCAAACAACCAGTTCACAAAGCGAGCGACCAGCAAAGGGCTGAACAACAGAGTTGCTATGGTTGTCACACCCGCCAAGGCGAGATAAGCCCCGTAACCGGCCAACTGCCGAATCGTCGCCATGCCGATAAGCGCCACAGCCAGCGCACTGCCGGTCAGCAACACCGTCTCCATGGCCGTGCTAGCCGCTGTCACGGTTACAGGCACTCCTTCCTTGTCGGCCAGGTAAGCTCGTCCCAGTACGAACCACCACTGCCCAGGAAGATAGCGGGCAAGCCCCGAGTGGAAGTATAGCCGCACCGCTCGGCCCCAACCCAGGTGATAGCCCCACGCCCGAATGATACGCCACCAGGGGTACACAACCGTCACCCCGCGCCCCAGCGCCGCCAACGCCGCTAACACCAGATAAGCGGGGACCACCTGCCACCTGTACCTGTAATCCCTCATCCCGGACACCTGTGCCCACAGCGCCAGCAGAAACCCGCCGACAATCAGCGCGCCTAGCCCTGCTCGAACGGCGAGAAGCACTTGCGGCGATCTCCGTAATCTGAACATCACACCCGAATCATCCATAGTAATAAGGGGCAATCAGGCCGAGCACACAATAACCAGAGAAGACCAACAGCGCATTTATCCACAACCACACTCCCCATGCCACCAAACCGGGGCTATTTCGCCGAACCCTAATGTCCGACCGCATGGCAACTCGCTCGCGGACCAAACTGACAACTCGGCCCACCCGCACGCAAAGGGACCACAGCCCACACAAAAGGAGCCACGCCACCGGGATGCTCAACACGAACAAGTAGCGCCCCTGTGGGTACGACGCATTTCCCTGCGTCGCCAGCAGCGTCATCTGCTTGGCGAACCCTATCGCTGTCGCGGCGCTGAGAGCTAACAGCGAAATCGCCCCAAGCCACTCAATCCCTGACCATTTCCCCCAGTGATGTATGCCTAAATAGCCAAGCCCGACCAATCCGGCCACAGTCAACAGGCCCAGCGCCATATAAAGCACCGAAGGCAAAGGCACCGACAGCCAACCGAAATCCCCCAAAAACGAGCGGTATTGCCCGTCCGCAAATTGCTCCCAAAGCGCATTCTCGTTGAACGGCTGGGGATTAGCAATCGCGTCAGCTATCTGGCCGGCGTCTATCGGCAAGAACCGTCTCAGCAAGGGCCGCAGCGTCGTCCCGTCCGTCTCGGCCGACGGGTTTAGAAGCGTCGGTCTGAATACGGGGTCGTTCCAGGGTCCGCTCGGCGTCACGGCGTTCAACGAAAGATCGTCGAACTCGACCACTCCGCCACCCGACACGAGCTTGAGGTCTATCTGCTCGGCGCTTTCCGGCACGCGCGAAGTGGCGACCAGCTTTATCCACTCGCCTGCCCGGTCCAGCGACGCCACTTCGCTCCCAAGCACGCGCCACCCGCTCTCTAGAATCTGTAGCGAAGCGGTAACAGGGCTTGATCCACGAACAGCGATCTCGGATGGTCGTCTTGCCCAACCCGAAAACGTGACTCTCAAGGCAGGGTGGTACACAGGCGGCACGAGCGACTGGGTGGCGGTCGCCCCTTCTCCGGCTTCTCCGCCAACTCCCAACCTGATCACGTATGATCCATCGTGCGCGCTCGCAGTTCTTGCCCTCGGCGCGCGCTCGATGGGCACATAGTTGGTCTGCCAACCGGCTACCCCATCATCGCGTTGGTATGCCAGCACTACACACACTGAGCCTAGCGCAACCAGGCTCGCCACCACCGCCAAAGGCCATGTCCAACCCGCTCGCGCCCTGCCGCCAAGACCGCCAGTACGCCCCACAAACGCTCTCGTTACCAGCGCCCCACACCACACGAGCAAGCCTAGCGTTAGCAAGGGCACCGAGGCCGCCAGCGCCGTTGACTTCGTCCACGCACCCACCCCCGTCACCATCGCAGCCAACAGCGCCAACACTAAGCCTCGCGCACCGAACGGCCAACGCGCCAACGCCACCAGTGCCACGAACAGGGCCGACACGTCCAGTTCAGCCAGAATGTCGTTATTGGCGACCGAGGCGATAAAGGTGTGCATCGGCAATAGGATCACAGTTAGAGGCGAAAGAAGCCTCAGCAGGCGCACAGGCCCACCGCCCCCCATATCAAGCAGCACCCCCGCCAACCACGCCAAGAACACCACGCCCAGGCTCAACAAGAGAGACACTGCGCGCACGACCAACAACGCACCGCCAGGGTCCCGGTAGGGGTCTGCCGGAACGCCGACCGCGCGGACCGCCCGCATTGCCGCCGCGCCGAGCCAATAGTAAAGAGGCGGTTGGCGAAGCTGTTGGTAGAACCCGATGCCGGGACTTACCAGCGCACCCGGTGTGGCGTCCCCCAATATTCGGCGCGTAAACTCGTGCTGATTCATCGATTCGCTGATCGCGCCCGCGAGCAGGGGGTCGGCCGCGTTAGCGCCGAATTGGAGCCTCTGCACTTTGCTGTTGTCCATACCGTACTTGTCCAACAGCGCCACGTAAACAAAGTGCGAATGTTCGTCCGGCCCTTGCCAGGGAGGCGCCAATGTCAGATAAACGACCCCGTTCACCAGCGCCACCGACAGCGCAACCGGCAGCGACCACCGCACCACCCACAATGCTCTCCTGGTGGGGTCTCTCAGCACTCCGGGAAGTTGCAATACAACCCATACCGCACCCAGCGCGACAATGAGGTCAATCCCGGCCATCAGCGCAGTGGGAAAATTGGCTGAAGCCGCCCGCGCCAGTTGCGCCCACGCGCTCACCGGCGATGCGCTGTATCGCAGACCAAAAGCGAAGTCCGCGCGCTCTGCTTTCTGATCGCGGTATGCCGTTCCGCCCGCGTAGGCATCGCCCACCACAGGAGGTCGCCACCAGAACAGCGTTAGGGCGTGCCCGGGCAAGCCATCCGGCGACTCTATCTGGACGTAGAAGGGTTTATCTTGACTAGCGGCGATAGGAGGAAAGGAGAACAAGTACCAGGGGTTCTCGTCCAAGCGCGTGCCTTTCTCCAGGCGCGCAGTCGCGATGTCCGGCCCTCGCCCCGGCACGCTCCGCAGATGCAACACCAGCGTGGCTCTCGCTGGTCCCGCTCCCTGCCTATACGTGCCAACGCGCAGCTCTACGCCTGACAAGCCAGCATATCGCGCGGCAAAACTCTGGCCGAAGCTGTGCCCCGCCAGCAGTTCGCCCGGTACGCCGTTTATGTCGTCAGACCGCCGTTCCGTCAACGCCGCGTAACTGGTCCACAGCACCAGGGCCAGCCCCACTACAGGTACTAGCCACCACAGCACAAGCCAATGCCATCTCCGGGTTCCCATGGTGGCGGAGCGCGCATTCGCTGTTATCGCGGGCGGGGGATATGTAGAGGTCGTCAACTTATCTCAATGCGAACCGCCGCCCTATACGACGACCCGACCACGCTAATTGCAGCCCGAAGCTCCCCAGCCCCCATGCGATCCCAGCCAGCAGACCAGCCGCCCGCAAGAGCAAGAGCATCGGTGCGGTCATCCCCACCATCACATCCCGCTTCCCCGCAGTCAACGCAAAGGGCACGACGCTTGCCGCCAAGCCCACTACCGACCCCGCCAACAACCGCATCGCCAAACGCGAGAAAGGCACGAACGGTGACGCAGCCAGCACGCCCCCCAACAATAGCATTTGCGCTTTCACGCTTGGCGGCGTGTGCGAGTCTGTGGCGATGCGACCGGGGTGCAGCGCGACCACCTTCACCTTCCAATAACCGATCCTGAACTTCCGTCCAAAGTACGCGCTCGGCGAATCCACATGGCGGTGGTACACAATGGCACCTGGTATGAAGCGCAGGTCGTAGCCACGCTCGGCGAGCCGGAACGAAAGCTCCTGGTCCTCGTCAACCAGCAACGTCTCGTTGAAACCACCCGTATCCAGAAAGGCATCGCGCCGGTAGGCAGCCGAGTAGGTGTCTATGAAATCAATCCGGTTGTGCTTCGACATGCCCCTATACTTACTCTCGTACTCGGCCTGCACGAACCTGGCGATAAGGCCCTTCTGCCGGGTGCGATACGTCCCCTTTGCCCCCGCCGCCCCCGCCCGAATAGCTTGCGTGAGCGTGTAGGCCCACGTAGGCGTCGGCTCGCAATCTGCGTCGGTAAACAGGATAATATCGCCACGCGCCGCTTGGACACCCCGGTTACGCGCCGCCGCCGGGCCACTGTGCGCCTGCCATACGAGCTTGACCCACGATGAATGCATGGATGCGATAGAGGCCGTCTCGTCGGTTGACCCATCGTCAACCACTACAATCTCGTAAGGCTCATCGAGTCGCTGCCTTGACAAGGCATGCAAGCACGCATCTAGACTGGAGGCGGCATTATACGCAGGCACCACTATCGAGATATTTGGCTGTCCCTGACGCGCTTCTTCCATTATCTACATCATCGGGCGCTGCCCGGACCTGGACACCAACGATAGCAGGGAAATGTATACCAGTCAAGCAGCTAGTCTACCATCCGTTTCATCTCCTTACGGCGACCCAAACCGTGAACCCAGGCAAGGCCATCGCTGAAGGGCTGTTGGCGCATCCCCCGAAACGCCCCAGAGCCAGCCACGCTGTCCGTCCCGTTCCTCTCACTCAAACTGCTAAACTGCTCCGGCGAGACCTCCCAGAACACCTCACAAGCGCCCCGGAGACGGTAGAGGCGGGCCAGGTATCCCCGGCATCGTCGCACCCACCCGAACGATTCTCGCTGTGTACGGTATTCTTCAAGCGCACGGCGCTTCAACCCCGAAACCGCCGTCGTATCAACAATCACGTTTGCGAGAATGGGGGTCAACGGCACCTGCACTTCGTACACTCTTACGGCGCGACAACACCCAAGGCCAGTAGCCGCCAGTGCCCTCGCCACCTCGCTGGCTACCGCTACATGCTCTGGATGATAGTCCACACAAGATGTCGTGTACACCAACGTCGGCGCAAGCCGCTCAATCACCTCCCTGAGCGCGGCTTGCATCTCGTCGGGCGTCCAACGGGACTCGGCAAACCCAAGTTGGACTACCTCCGAGGGCTTCAGCCATGACAGGGCCGCAGCCATCTCGCTGGATCGCCGTCTTGCCATCTCATCCCGGCCCAGACCGAGGGCACGGGAGCCTCCACCGTCGGTCACGACCACTACGTATATAGCGTCACCTGCTAGCGCGTGCAAAGCGATGGTCCCTCCGCAGCCCAACGTTTCGTCGTCCGGGTGCGGCGCGACCACCAGCACTCGCTCACCTCCATTGGACCGCCACCGGGCGGCACGTGGCCGCAAGCACCAACCGGCTAGCGCAAAACAGGCGCGCCAAAACCCTTCGGCGAGCGAGAAAGAGATCCGGCGTGCAATCCACTTCGCCGCTCGGCGCATACTGCTCTGTTCTATGCCCATCATACCACGTCGAAGTCGCCGCCGGTCAGCATCCAATTTTGCGGCTTGGACAGCCAGGCAACATCAAGGCGCGGATCAAGAGGCGCCATGTCAAAGCTGAACGCCCCACGCCCCCGCCTGAACCCACCCAATCGTAGCAGCCCATCCAGCGCCGAGCCGGGACTAGCTGTCGCTAGCACCGCGCCCGCCCCGCGCACCCACAGATCATCAAGCGCACCAAGCATCAGAGCAGAGGCCACCCGCTTCGCCCCCGGCGCGGTGAACAGATCAGCCAGGTATCCTGTTAGCCTCTCCCCCTCTTCTGCCCAGCGGTATGCCAGGTAGCCCGCCGGCTCGCCACCCGCATACGCGATCAGCGTCTTGTACGCGCCGTCGTGCGCTTGCAGGTAACGCCAGTTCACCCATTTGCTATCGCGCACGAGCAGGTTGGCATATTGAGGCGATACGCTGCTCCAAATGTCGTCCACCTCGGCGCCCGCAAACTTGATCTCTCTCACCTCTATTCCTTCGGCCGTGCGCGCCAGATGTCTACGCCAAACCTCCCGCCTCGGCCGCGAGGCCAGCGAAGCTAATAATACCGCCCCCGGCCTGATCGCTGCAGGCACTCTCCCCGAACGGGCCACTCTCTCCCACCTTAGCAACACCCGCATCCAGGCCAGGGGAAAGAGCCTGACCCACCCTAGCGCGACGGTGCGCGACCCCCACTGTTCGTTCGGCAGGCCCAGCACAGCCGCCACGCCCGCTTGCGCCCACGAGGCATAGGCCGCCGTGCCAAGCGCACTCAGGACGCCTCTTCGCCGGAAGTCGGGAGCGGTCATTGTGTCAACCGACACCATCACATCCCGTACCACTCCCCGACTTTGCAACCGCACCGGAATCCCGGCATACTGTCCAACAACCTGCCCATCCGTCTCCGAGACGGCCACCCACACGTTCTCGACGGGCGCTGGCAGCCCCTTTAGCTTCCACCGCCACCACCCCACGCTCCGGTGACGACCGAACACGGACGCGAAGAGCGATACCAACTGCGCTTCGTCGCTCTCTCTATACGGCCTGATATACCAGCCACGTCCGGCGTCTGCCCTTCGGTCAACGCTTTCCAATCACTCCTCCTCACTTTAGCCTGGTTCGAATAGTATACAAAAAAGAGCGCTACAGTGGCGCTCTTTCTCGCGTTCGGGTCGGTGCGTTTTACCCCCTCAATATCCTCAACGCCTCGTCCACTATTGTATCCGGGTTGGGCATCATGGCCTTTTCGCCCAATGGGCCGTAGGAGACGCGGGTAAACTTGGGGTGGACGCGGCCAATGGGACCATGTAGCTCGTCCCACCAGTTAGACGCGATCTCGGAGGCCACCGACGACCCGAAGCCGCCTATGGCACGGTCCTCGTCCGCCATAAGCACGTGGCCGGTCTTTCTCAGCGATTGCAGCACTGTAGCGCGGTCATAACCGGCGTCCACCGTGCGGAGGTCTATCACCTCGGCGCTGATGCCATATTCGGAGGCCAGCTTGTCAGCAGCGGCCATCGAGCGCGGCCATAGGTTGCCGTAGGTCACGATGGTCAGGTCGGTGCCCTCGCGTGCCACGCGCGCGGCGCCCAACGGCACACGATAGTCGGGGCCTGGATAGAGCGAGCGCGACGGCTTGGCTTCATACAGCGACTTGGGCTCAAGGAACACCACCGGATCGCCCGATATGATCGCCTCGCGCAAGAGACCGACTGCGTCCGAGCCGAGCGAAGGCACCACCACGCGCAGGCCGGGGTAGTGAGCGATAGGCCCCACGCCCGCTTCACTGTGCCAGATTGCCCCCGCGCCACCCAGATAGTCGCCGTAGGCCACCCGAATCACCATTGGGCACGAGAAGACGCCGTTGGAGCGCCAGCGCATGGTGGCTATCTCGTCCACTAACTGCTGCCAGCCGGGGTGGATATAATCGCGGAACTGCACCTCCACCACAGGCAGGAAACCAGCCAGCGAATAGCCCATCGCCGTGCCCAGGATGGTCGCCTCGGCGAGCGCCGAGTTCCACACGCGCTCAGGGAAGGCCGTGCCCACGCCCCTCGTCACGTGGAACACCCCGCCCTTGCCCTTTAACTTGCCCGTTGGGTCTGGCATCGGGAAGTCCGCTACGTCCTGTCCGAAGACGATAATGCGATCGTCGTTCTTCATTTCTTCGAGGAGAGCGCGGGTAATCAGGTCGCGCATCGGTATCGGCTCGGTGCTGGTGTCCTCTTCAAGGGTGTTGGCTTCGCGCTCGCGGAACGAACTGACCCGCAGGTTGTAAGGAGTGGCGGTGATGTCATTCAGGATAGTCTCAGGAGCCAGCTTAGGCTCGCTGACCGCCTGCTCGGAGGCTTTACGTACCTCGCCGGTAATGAGACGGTCAAGGGCCTGTATCTTGTCGGCAGGTATGTCGTAGCTCTCGAACAGACTCGCCATGCGAGTGAGCGGGTCGCGCTGCTGTTCGGCTGCCAGGTCTTCCGCGCTGCGATAATATGCCTGCGTATCTGCCGACGAATGGCTGAGGGGGCGCGTGACGTGAGCGTGGATCAGCACCGGACCTTTGCGGCTTCGGCAATGCTCGACTGCCTTGCGCGCCACTTTGTATGACTCGATAAAATCGGTGCCGTCAAGCTCTATCACTTCCAGGTGATTATTCGGGCCGATGTTCGAGTAGCGGCTATACAGGCGAGAGGCGCTGCCCCCAGGAATGTTCACGCTCACCGGCGTAGAGATAGCCCATTCGTCGTCCTCGACCACGAAGATGATGGGCGACATGCGGCGCACAGCCTCGCGCACCGCTTCCTCGACCTCGCCTTCTGCGGTCGTGCCGTCGCCCACCGAGGTATAGACGATGCCGTCGTTGTAACCAAGTTGGGCGCTGTAGCTGAACGCCTTGCCCAACTCGTGCTCCAGCTTCAGGCCAGAGGCGTAACCAACCGCAGGCAAGCATTGCGAGCCGGTCATGGTCGAGCCTGTGGGAAAGTTGAACTCGACGGAGCCGAAGTGGCTGGACATCTGCCGACCGCCCGACGCTGGGTCGAGTCTGGACGCGACGCTCTGGCGCATTATGTCAAGCAACGGGATGCCGCACCAGAGGGCCATTGCCTGGTCGCGGTAATAGGGCAGCTTGGCATCGTCGGGGCGCAGATGCATGCTGATAGCCACGTTGATCACCTCTTTGCCCGCCCCCGCGATTGAGAACCACAAATTGCCGGTGCGTTGCAATAGGCCCATCATCAGGTCTATCTCACGAGAGGTCCGCATGGCCGCATATGCGCCAAGCAAGTCGCGCACGCTCAGACCCGCAAGCTCGGTACGGGGCATATCTCGTCCCTGGGTGCCGTCGGGTCCCAATACCTGGTCAACCAGTCCATAGAAGCAGGCGCGATGTTGCTCAAGCAACTCTTCCGCTGAACGGCGTCTGGTCGCAGGCGAGGTCCGCTTCGTGCGGGTGTCACTCTTGGTCTTATAACTAATCACGAGATTGCCTCCACAGGGTGGGAACCTCGTGCTGTGCGGGGGAGTTTAGAGAAAATGACAACTACTCCACGCCCGCACCAGCATCAGGATTCCCCAATGCTTACGTGCCGGTTGTGACATCGTTGTCAACGCCTAATTATAACCCATAAGAGGGGGTGCGCGTCAAGAGCCTCCAGTTTACGCGGCAGGCTCAATCTCGGCCTCGATGCTGTCGTAACGCTTCACCTTGTAAATCAGCGTTGATCCTGCCCAACTGACCACGAAGATGCCGATGATGAGGTAGCCTATCGTCTCGAAATTGAGATCGCCTACCCAACCCCAAACACCGCCCCGCAGGTTGAACTTGTCGGCGATTATGCTCATAAACTCCATTGTACCGACCACGAGCGCAATCAGCACCGACACCAGCGTGATGTTGAGATTGTAGTAGAGTTTGCGCACCGGCTTGACGAAGGCCCAACCGTATGCCCCAAGCATCATTATCGAGTCCGTGGTGTCCACCAGGCTCATGCCCGCCGCGAACAGTAGCGGGAAGAGCATCACGTAATAGACAGGCATACCCCCGCTGGTGCCCGCAGCCGCCGAAATACCCAGGATCGCCACCTCGCTGGCCGTGTCGAAACCAAGGCCAAACAGAAAGCCGAGCGGGTACATCTTCCAGCTTTTGTCAATGGCCCGCACCAGAGGCCCGAAGAAGCGGTTCATCATGCCGCGCTGTGCCAGGAATTGCTCTAGCGTCTCCTCGCTGTAAGTGCCGCCCCTGGTCACGCGCCGGAACATACGAAACACATCAATCAGCACAAGCAGGTTGATAAAACCGATCAGGTACAGGAACATGGCCGAGACGAATGTGCCTACCAGCCCACCCAAATCTTTCCATTGAGGCAGGTTGGTCTGCACGACAGCCGCCGCAAAAGCCACCCCTACACTGAGCAGCACCACCACCGAGGAATGCCCAAGCGAGAAGAACAAGCCCACAGCCACCGGGCGCTTGCCCTCCTGCATCAGCTTGCGGGTTACGTTGTCTACAGCCGCGATGTGGTCGGCGTCCACGCCGTGACGCAGGCCCAGGGTAAAGGCTGTAAAGCCGGTCGCCAGCACGACGGCGTACTGGGTTGACGCCAGGAAGGTCAGCCCCCAGAGGCTCACGTTGAAAACCGCCAACGCGACGTACATGGCGACAATTTTGTTCTTGACTTCCTGGGATTGGTCGTTCAAGACACGCGATAATATACTACGCACCGAGCTCTTCTCCTTGTTTGAGGCGGCTAAGGTCACAGTCGAGCGCCGCCGGGTGACAAGATTGCCAAGAGTGCTGGTTCGCAACCAGTATACCTTATTTTGCAACTAGTTGCAAAACATAATACGTATTGGGTAACAACTTGGATTTTGACACCACTCACAGTCACGGCTATACTTCTCTTATAGAGAAAGCGGATCAAACATGGGGGAATCACATGTCTACGACCACTGATGTTACGCGGGAATACCTCGAGACGATCTACAATCTCGCTGTAGAAGGAGACCCCATCGTGGGGGCGCGGTTGGCCGAGAAGTTCGGGGTTTCCCAGCCGAACGTCGCACAGGTCCTGGGACGGATGCAGAAGAACGGCCTCATAATTATGCCTGGTCGCGGTCGCGGCCGGGCAGGCGAGGGAATAGAGCTGACACCTGCTGGGCGGTCAGAGGCCGAAACCTTGCTGCGCCAGCATCGCCTGGCCGAGCGGTTTTTGGCCGACGTGCTGGGGATGGATTGGGTGCAGGCGCACGAAGAGGCCCACCACATGGAGCTTGGCATATCGCCGGCAATCGAGGAGCAGCTGATGCGTCTGCTCGGTCACCCGCGCACTTGCCCTCACGGCAATCCCATCCCAACCGCCACCGTAAACACCGTCAATTATCTGCGAGAACAGCAGGCAGTACGCCTCAACTCGGCAGAGCTTAATATGCCCATGAAGGTCGTGCTGATCTCGGAGGTGGTTGAAGACGAATCAGCGTTGCTTACCTACCTCGGCCAGGTGGACATTATGCCCGGCGCGTTGCTTACCGTGCTTGCCCGTGACCCTGTGGACGCCTCGCTTGATGTACGAGTCGTCCCTCGCGGAGATAAGGCGACTAACGAACATACTGTCTCTTTGACCAATGACCTGGCCGCCAAGGTCTGGGTGAAAGGCGAATGACGCTTATCCGGCTGCCCGGCCTGATTGATCCTCACGTCCATTTGCGTGATCCGGGGGCGACCCACAAAGAAGACTTCACAACAGGCACTAAGGCTGCTCTGGCGGGCGGCTTTACGGCTGTCCTCGATATGCCGAACAACCTGGGCGACCCGACTGTTTCTCCCGACGCGCTGGCCCGCAAGGCTGATGTGGCGCGAGGAAGGTTGTTGTGCGACGTGGGCTTCTTCTACGGCGCAACCCCCTCGAACATCTCCACGTTCACACAAGTTGCCGCTAAAGTGTTTGGCCTAAAGCTCTATTTGGACCACACAACAGGCGACCTCAAGATCGAGGACCTGGAAACTATACGCGAGATAATGCTAGCGTGGCCGCAAGAAAAGCCGATTTGCGTTCACGCCGAGGACCGCACAGTGGCTGTGGTACTGGGTCTGTTGCCATCAGTAGGCAGGCAAGTGCATTTTTGCCACGTTAGCGAGAAGGTGGAGATCGAACTGATACGCAATGCCAAAGAGCGCGGCCTACCCGTTACGTGCGAGGTCGCTCCCCACCACTTATTTTTGACCGAGGGAGACGTGCCCAGGTTGGCCGGCTTCGGCGTTATGAAGCCGCCCCTGCGACGCCGAGCAGACGTGGACGCGCTGTGGGCCAATCTTGACGCGATAGACATGATCGCCACAGACCACGCGCCGCACACCCTCGATGAGAAGACGGGAGACAATCCGCCTTTCGGTGTGCCCGGTCTCGAAACCGCACTCCCCTTGATGCTCACCGCTGTTCACGAGGGAAGGTTGAGCCTGGACCGGCTGGTGGAGATGATGTACATTGCGCCGGCTCGCCTGTTTGGTCTGCCCACGCAGCCCGACACGTACATCGAGGTGGACAACGCTCGGCGCTGGCAGATCGAGGCCGCCAAGCTGCGCACCCGTAGCGCCTGGACGCCCTTCGACGGTATGTCTGTAGTGGGGGCCGTATTGTCGGTGGTCTTGCGAGGTCGTGAAGCCATCCGCAACGGCGAGGTCCTTGCCGAGCCTGGCTGGGGAGGCGTTATCGAACCGGAGGCAGTGGATACTGAATAGCTATCAGCCGTAGTCGGTAGTCGCTCGTCTTTCGTCTTTCGTCGCCCAACTACCGCCCCTTCCGCGTCTGTAGAAACGCCACCAGCGCGTCAAGCTCGCCGGGGTTGAGGATGCTGCCGTAAGCGGGCATGTTGTTGCCGCCATTCAGAATGCGCGTGACCATCTGCTCGGACGACAGGCGGCTGCCTACGGCTGTGAGGTCGGGGCCGCGCTGGCCGCCGTTGCCGCCCAGGGCGTGGCAGGCGATACATCCCTTCGACTGGAATAGCTGCGCTCCCTGGTACACCGGGCCGCTGGTTGCCCCGACTTCCTCGGAGGTCAGCGCCTTAGGGTTGAAGTTGGGCGACCACTTCGCCTGCTCGCCCGCGATCCAGAGCGTGCCTATCATCACGACGGCGGTCAGCACGACGGCGAAGGCCCAGGGTCGGCGATACGGGCTGCGCTCGCCCTTGTTCGCCACGAACGGCAGCACGAACAGCAAAAAGCCGAAGATGAGCGGGCCGCCCACTATCACGAAAGTCTCGGCCTCCGACGGGATGAGCGCCAGCACGGCGAAATACCAGAGGAAGTAGAAGTCGGGGCGCGGATAAGCCTGTAGTATCGTGGGGTCGGGCGGCTTGTCAAGCGCGGGTGGGCCGAAGATAATCGCCAGCCCGGCTATCGCCACGACCACGCCCACCGCGAACACCACGTCGCGCCAGGCCGCGTCCGGCCAGAACGGCACGCCCCGCTTCTCCAGCATCTTGTGATACCACTCGCGGTAGGTCTTGGGGTCAACCACCTGCCCCATCTTGGGCGGCTCCGATATGCCGTTACGCAGCACCAGGAAGAGATGGATACCCAGAAAGAGGAAAATCATTGCGGGCACGAAGAAGACATGGAAGGCGAAGAAGCGGCTCAGTGTCGCCCCGCCCACAGTGTCGCCCGCCAGGATGAAGTGGGCAGTCGCATCTCCCATCAGAGGCACGCGGCCTGCTTGCTCCGCCGCCACCACCACCGACCACACCGCGTTCTGGTCCCAGCGCAGCAACTGCCCCGTAAAGGCCATAAGCAGCGTGAACAGCAGCAGCACAGACCCCGTGAGCCAATTCACCTCACGTGGGAACTTGTATGCGCCCATCAAGAAGGTCCGCGCCATGTGGATCCCAATCAGCACCACCATCGCCGACGCGCCCCACGAGTGCATACCACGCAGCAGATTGCCCAGGAAAGCGTCATGTGTAATAAACTGTAGGCTGTTATAAGCGTCCGCAGTGGAGGTCACATAGGCCGTCGAGAGCGCGATGCCGGTCAGCACCTGCACGATAAAAGCGGTCAGGGTGGCCGTCCCGAAGACATACCACCAGCCCGTATTCGGCGGCACCGGATGCTCGGCAATCGGCTTCACAAACGCCGACGCCCCCGTGCGGTCGTCAATCCAATGCCATATCCCCGAGAAAATCTTCATAAGCCCTCCGGGCTAGGAGCCAGTAGTCGGTAGTCGGTAGTCGGTTCCTCGTCACTCGCCACTACGCAATTGGTATACCTGTCGCCTTGATCTCCACCTGGCCGTTGCGGAGGCGCACGGGGTACTCGACCAGAGGCTTAGGTGGCGGGCCTGCGGCTACGGTGCCGTCCTTGTAGTAGACCCCGCCGTGACAGGGACACATGAAGAGATCGGCGTTTTGCAGCCAGCTTACCGGGCAGCCCAGGTGGGTGCAGTTTACCGAGAAGGCCACGAACTTCTGCTCTGTGTCACGCCTCAGCCACGCTGCTGTCTGCGCGGCCACGCCTGCCCAGGGGAGCGGCGAGGCGTCCAGAAACGTCACCTCGACTGTCGTGCCGACCTTGAACTTGTCCACTGCACCCACCACACGCCACACATCGGGCACTTTCTGCAGCAGAGGCGCGACCAGGAACCCCACGACAGGGACGCCGATTATCGCTCCGGCTAACGCGCTCAACGCCAGACTCATCTTGCTTAGGAACGCCCGGCGTGTGATCGTTGCTTGCTTGTCGCTGCCGCTATCTTCGTTGTCGCCGTTGTCACTCACTGCCGTCTTCATGTCGAAGCTCTCCAATCCAGCCTACGAGGGCCAGCCCGAACAACAGCAAGCCCACGCCGGAAATGATCACCGAGGTCACGACCCCCCACGCCAGCATCATAATACCGAGCGCCATTACGATGGGCCAGTAGGTCGGCGCGGGCAACTCTTCGGGCCGAGGGATGTGCCAGCCG
Organism: Chloroflexia bacterium; assembly: GCA_038254085.1. Classification (GTDB taxonomy): domain Bacteria; phylum Chloroflexota; class Chloroflexia; order QHBQ01; family JADMIH01; genus JADMIH01. The sequence goes on from JBBSGN010000001.1 coordinate 24,569, forward strand.
GGGCGTAGTTGAGGAGTAGGCGACAGATGTTGGCTGGCACTAGCTTGCGGAGCGCGTTCCGGCGTCACTTGCTTCTCGTCTTGCCTCGGCTCCTTCTCTACGTTTGCAGCCGGGGCAGAGGCACCCTCGTCCTTCTTCACGGCTTGCCTCACTAGGGCCACGCTCGCGATTGCGCTGGCAACGGCGGCGACTAACCCCACAAGACCCTCTCTGATCTGGCGCATAATCCTTCTCTCCTCCTTTGTACTCATGCACTGATTGCTGACAAGCAGGCAAATGACGACCGACGACCGACGACCGACGACTGACGACCGATGACCGATTACCGATTACCACAGTAGTCAGTAATCGGCAACCACCTTTCACATTTCGTGCATTATCCGGTCGTCGGTCGTCAGTCGTCGGTCGTCCTCATTGCCTATTCGTCCGTCCTCGTCGGGCAACGAGTACCAGCGAGCGAACACCGCCATGATTGAAGCCAGGTAGACCAGGCTACCTGGAACCCACATCAGAAGCCCGCCTAACTGCTGGTCCCCGGCAGGCGAAATGCCCCAATCATTACGGACCAACGACAGCACGGCGGGATCGCCTTCGGGGTGCAAATAGGCAGGATAGAGACCCGGCCCGGCGAACGTAAGCACGATACCCAACACGCTGCTGGCAAACGCGGCAGCGAACAAATAGATTATCGCTACAACCGGCTCAAGGCCGTGCCCGTCCAGAGGCGACAACACAGGCCACCAGAAGATGGTAGCCGTCACCAGGAAGCAAAGGTGCTGCCCGATATGGACGCCCTCGCTGTCCAGCGCCGCGTTGTACAGAGCCGGTACGTGCCACACCCACACCGCGCCCGTGCCGAGCAGCCATGCGACCGCCGGTTGCCGCAGCGCCCGCTCCACTATCGCCGCCGGCCGCCATCGCAGCACGCGCTCGAACACCCACCTAGGCGTGCCCAACAGGAGCAGCGGCGGCACGACCAGCACAAGCAATAGGTGCTGAAGCATGTGCGCGCTGAACAGGTAGGTATCACCCAACGTATCAATAGGCGACACCAGAGCAAGCAGCAACACCAGCACGCCCAGCATGAACGATAGATTTTGGATTTCGGGTGCCCGCTTGCGAGTGCTTGGATTTTGGATTGAGCTAGGCTCCAAAATCCAAAATCCAAAACCCAAAATCAACAATCCCGCACACCCCACCAGCACGGCAGCATCGAGGCTCCAGGTAGACGCGAGCAGTTGCCAGGTGGTCATGCCCGGTGACTCCAGCCGAGCGCGATTACACGGTCAAGCACCATCGCCACGTACAACAGCGCCAGATAGACATTAGAGAACTTGAACAGGTTCCACGCCCGCGCCGTCGAGCTTTGCCTCACCAGTTGCGCCGCTCGCACGACAAACACGACGCCTAGACTGACGGCAGCCGCCAAGTACAGCCAGCTAAGAGAGTTAAGCAGGAAGGGCAGCAAAGACACCGCCGTGAGCAGTAGCGCATAAGCCAGAATGCTCTTACGTGTATACGCCTCGCCGCGCACCACCGGCAGCATCGGCACGCCTGCGTCCCGGTAGTCTTCCTGTCGCACCAGCGATAGCGCCCAGAAGTGTGCAGGCGTCCAGAAGAAGATAATGGCGAACAGCAGCAGTGCGGGCAACCCTACCTCGCCCGTGACCGCCGCCCACCCCACCAGCGGCGGCACCGCCCCAGCCGCCCCGCCTATCACTATGTTCTGCGCGGTAGTGCGCTTGAGCCACATCGTATAGACGAGCACGTAAAAGAGATTACCCCCAAGTGCTAACAAAGCCGCCATCAGGTTTACCGTCAGCCACAACAGCAGGAAAGAGGCGACTGTGAGGACGACGCCAAACCAAAGTGCGCTAGGCGGCGAGACCCGTCCGGTCACGACCGCCCGCCTCTTGGTGCGCCGCATCCGCGCATCAATGTCGCGGTCCCAGTACTGGTTGATAGCGTGCGCCCCGCCCGCCGCTAGCGTCCCGCCCATAACCGTCATCGCTATCAGGAAGAGCAGTGGCCGCTCGGATGCGTGCTGCGCCGCCGCCATCAGCATTGCAGCCACCGTCGGCACCAGCAGCAACGGTATCACGCGGGGCTTGATGAGACCAAAGTAGAGCTTCACGGTGGTGGGGACGAGTTTTGAGTTTTGACCCTTCGCTTCGCTCGATGGCATGGTTTTGAGTTTTGAGTTAGTTGGGCTATCTTCACTGACGATGCCCGACGGCCCCCCATTGGCGCTCTTATCCCTGCCGCCCACTAGCACGAACGCGGTGAGAACAACCAGCGTCGCCCAGGTGGCTGCGGCGAGGGCCAAATGCGCGCCTTTGAGTATTTCGGGCGCTCCCAGCCAGATTGTGAATGCGCCCAGAAACACCTGCGAGAC
>JBBSGN010000002.1:0-18148 GCA_038254085.1 Chloroflexia bacterium
ATAGCCATGGCGAAGGTGGTCGGTGGTATCCTGAGCAGCCCGCCGAGCCAGTCGCTTGCCGATGAAAGGGCGTAACCCCCTAACGCTGATAGAGGTATATAGAGGCTGATCGCCACCGTGTAACTGCCGATAGCCCCAGGCACGACCCAGAGGCTGGCGACCAGCAAGCCGGTCCATAACGCCAGCACGATGCAGGCGGCAGATGCGGGCAATTTAGTCCGTTCAGGATCGGCGTGGCTAAGGATGGCTTTGCGCGAAGTGTAGAGGCGAGTCGCGCCGATGACCAGGCCAATCAGTCCCAGGGCGGGAAGGGCCAGCCCCAGGTACACCCTGATGGTGTTGGGGTCGTCGTATTCGGCGAGGTAGTCGGAGGTGACAGTGCCGAGGCGGCGGGTCAGGCCGGGCACATAGTTGACCACAAGGTTGATTATCCAGGGCAGCACCGCCACAAAGCCGATCAGGAGGGCGGCAAGACCTCGGCTCCACGAGGCCAGCAGCCCGCGCCAGCCTCCCCAACGGCTTACCAACTGCCAGGCGGCCAGGGCGAGCGCGAAGAGGCCGAAGAATATCAGCACGCGGTAATGGACGACGGTGAGACCCGCCACGCACAGCGCCAGCAGCGCGAAATCGGCCCGCTTCCTGCCCGAACTCATGATCCGCACCAGGAAGGCCAATGCTATCACCAGCAACACCTGACCCGCTAACTGCGTGTACCGCCCCCAGTTGACATAATAAGTGGGCATGGTCGAGAAGAACCCGGTGATGAGGGCCGCGCCCAAGCCGGCCAACCTGGACGAAAATAGCTGGCGGTTCAGCACGTAGGCTGCGGGCACCGCCATTACGTTCAACACCTGGCCTACCAATAGCACCGAGTAGGCCGGGGCCGAGCCGGTGAGCAGCGCGAAGACGGCGGCCAGGGTATGGAAGCCGAAGTGGTAGGTGAAAGTCTCTACGGGCACATAGGGCTGGTAGTTGGCAGGCACGCGCCCGGTGTCGCGGATGATGGTTGTTATCATCGTATGGTGGAGTGAATCACCGAACATCGGCACGTCGAGGCCCTGAATGTCGCCCAGCCTGTAGATAAGCGAGAGCACTATCATCCCGCCCAGCGCCAGCACTATGAACTGCGTGCCCGGCGTCTTGCGCCTCTCTCTCCATTGCCTGAGCGCGCCGTACCCAACATACAGCCCCGCCAGCGCCAGCACGACCCAGAGCATCAGAGGCGTGAAGCGTGACCCCACCAGCGACACGTACAGCAACAGCAAAGGCCAAAACGCGATGCTCAACCCCAGCCCGACCAGCAACGCGCTCGTGAAGTCGCCGCCGTGCTGCTCCCGGAACGCCCGATAGGCAAGCAGATAGAGGGCTGCCCCCGGTAGGGTGAAGGCCAGGGCTGCTATAAGGAGGTGGACGTACAGTTGGGGTGAGGCGGTATCCATGCTAACATTGCCGCGCTATCGAGCAAGCATAGCCTCAATTCTACACTAGAACAAACAAGTATCAAAACAATTGCTCTGCGCGAAGGTCATCGCCCCGATACTTGTTTACTTTCTGTTTGCTATAATGGCAAGCATGAGACTTGCGCGTCCCGTGCCCTGGGGGGTCAAGCTGGCCCTGGTGGTCGCCCTGATGCTCGCCTGCTATGTGGTGGCCCTCAACGCCTGGTGGGTAGGCGACGACTACAACTATGCCCTGCCTAAAAGCTGGGGCGATGTACTGCACTTCTTCAATCCGGTTGGCCGCGCGGTCTACCGGCCCTGGAATTGGAGCATGTGGGCGGGAGACTACGCGCTGTTCGGTACAGACCCACTTGGTTGGCGGCTCACGCGGCTGGGTATACATGCGCTCAATATCGTGTGGGCGGCTCTGCTTGTGCGCGACATTACGGGGCGCAAGAATCTGGCGATCCTGGCGGCTGCGATCTTTGCGGTCCACCCGGCGGCCACCGAGACTGTCACCTGGATGGGTGGGCAGGCCGATATTAGCTTCGCGGTGGCCTGGCTACCGGCCCTGTGGCTGTTCGTGAGATGGCGGCAGGGGGCCGGGCGCGTCTGGGGGTGGGCGGCGGGGGCGCTCGGCTTCGTCGCCATGCTGGGTAAAGAGGCGGCGGTCACGCTGCCCGTTATGAGCCTGTGGATTGACCTGCTGTTCGGGCGCGAATGGCGCTGCGCGAGGTGGCCGGGTCGGCGCGATGCCGGTTGGTGGCGCGACCCCCGGCTTATTCTGCGCCTGCTCTTGGACCATTCTCTCTTCATCGCGGCGAGTGCGTCCTATGTGGGCCTGCGTCTCTATCTCTTCTTCACCAATCAAGGGCGGTTGGCTTACGGGGTCGAGCAGCTAGGTTTCGCCAGCCACGCGGTTGACGTGGTGGCTGGCTATATTCTACTCGCTCTAGGTCTCTGGTGGCTGCCGCCTCAGATCGGCGCTTGGCCTCTGCTTGTGAAGCTGGCGATCATCCTGCTTGCTACTATAGGCGTAGTGGCTCTAATAAGGTGGCTGGGCAAGATCGCCCTGTTCGCGGTCGGTTGGATAGTTATCACGCTGCTGCTGACCCTACAGGCCGTCGCCAACCGATGGTTCTATCTCCCCGCGCTTGGAGTTGGAATACTGGTCGCCTGCGCCTGGGCCCGCCTCCGAGATGACGCAAGGCCCGACACTGTCCACCCAGGCCCATCGAGGTCATCTGTAATATGGCTTCGGGCTGCATCCGCCCTGCCGTTGGTGATGCTATTGTGGTTTAGCGTCCTTACGGCCGCCCACAACGAGTTGTGGCGCGAGTCGGGCGAAGTGGCTAGAGGCATCATCAACCAGGTACGCGCCCTGCACCCCGACCCGCCTCGGCCCACGACTTTCTACGTCGCTAACCCGCCATATGGGTATAAGAGCGTGCTGCTGTTCAATTCGGGCTTTAGCGCCGCGATGCAGCTTGCTTATCACGACTGGACCGGCATCAAAAGCTATGACCTCACCGAGAACCAGGCCCAGGTACAGGCCGCTCTAGCTGACCCTTCCAAAGTAGGCCCCAACCCAATCTTCCTGCGATATGAAAATGGGCGCATAGTAGAGTACCCAAGCCTCCAGGCTTTGGTGACTGCTGACAGAGGGCAGTAGAGGCGTAAAACGTAATTTACGAGTCTACTTATAGAGACCGCGCAAGGCGTTGAGGCGGATTCTGAGGAGGCCGAGGAGGGCGCGGGTAGCGTCGCGGACCAGGCGGACTTTGGTGCCGGGTTGGTCATGCCAGGTGACGGGCACCTCTTTGATTTTGCAGCCGAGTTGCTGGGCTATGAACAGGATTTCGGCATCGAAACTCCAATCGTCTATGACCGATCTGGCAAATAGCTGCTGGGCCGCCTCGTGCTTGAAGCACTTGAAGCCGCATGTCACGTCGGAGATGTCGCGGGTGGCTAGCTTGTCGGTGAGCCAGGTGAAGACCTTGCCGAGGCTCTCGCGCCAGGCCGGTTGGTGGCGCTCGATGTTCGCGCCTGGCATCTTGCGCGAGCCGATTACCACATCGTAGCCCGCGTCGAGCCAGGGCCAGAACTTATCAAGCTCGGAGGGCGGGGTAGAGAGGTCAGCGTCGCAGAAGAGGGCCACCTTGCCCCTGGCGGCCAACATACCCACCTTAACGGCGTGCCCCTTGCCCTTGTTGGGTCGCTCTCTCAGCACGCGCACGTTCTTTATCGGCTTGAGCAGCTCGGTCGCCAGGTCCGCCGTATTGTCGCTTGACCCGTCGTCCACCACCACGAACTCGTATGAGTAGTCTTGCGCGAGGAAGTAATCCATCAGCATGGGCAGGCTCTCACGGAGGCGATGGGTCTCGTTGTACATCGGTATGACCACCGACAGGCGAAGCTCTTGGTCGCTCGATTGTGGGGATTGTGCGGATGCTCGCGTGCCTGTCCTGCCTGGGGCATTGTCGCTTCGTTCGAGATCGCTGCTCGTCACGCCGTAAATTACCTCCTGGTATCGCTGCCTCTCGCCTGCCGCCCCACTTCGCTCATACCCTGGGCAGGATAGCACAGGGCCTTTCGCTGTGTCAAGGATACGTAAAATGAAGAAGGAGCCTCTTACGTTTCACGTTTTACGCATTAGAACGCCCGCTATCTCGTCCGCATCCATCTCGGCTCGAACCAGGGCGCGTTCGGCGGCGCGGCGCAAGCGGTCTGCTTCCTGCTCGCGCGCTTGCCATATCTGGCGCATTTTCATCTCTATCTCTTCGGGCAAGGGATTGCGCGTTTCCACTTCGACGACCCAGCGTTCAAGGTCGAGCATACGCATGAGGCCGCGCACTTTGTGCGCGTAAGATAGAGCCAGTACGGGTACGCCCTGCCTCGCCGCGAATATGAGGGCGTGCAGTCTCATGCTGACCAGCAGATCGGCTTCGCCGATGTAACCGGCCACCCTGGCGGGCGTCTGCTCGACCTCGGCTATGCCAATGGAGGGCGCGGGCACACCAATCTGTATGGCGACTTGCATGGCGGCTTGGATAGTTTCGTCGTCGCGGCCAGGCCAGAGGGGGAGTAGCCACACATTCGCGCCGAACTCCTGCGCGCATACTCGGATGCCGCGCGCCACCGCCTCGATAAACAGTTCTTTGCGCTCCGGGGGTGGCCGCCAGCCCAGTCCGAGACGTTGGCGCAAGCTGACGGGCAGGAGGTAATGCAGGTTCAGGCCGGGGTGATTGTCCGAGAGGGGGCGTATGCAAAAGATAACAGTGGGCTTGGCCGTGTCCTCTGCCTTCTGTGAAGGTCGTTCGGGAGAAATGAGAAAGGCGGGGTCTCCGGTTATCTTCACTTGGTCGGTTGGTACGCCCGCCCGCCTGAGCAACCTCAACGAAGCCGTGTCGCGCACGCTGAAGTGGTCGGCGGCGCGTACCATGAAGCGGGCCAGTAGCTTGCCTAGCAGCGTCGTGACCGGCTCGACGCCGAGGCCCCAGGCGATGACCTTCAGACCAAACAGGCGGGCCAGGGCCACGTGTAGTGCGTAAAGAGGGAGATTATATAGGCTGGTGCCGTCCTGTATCAGCCCACCACCCCCCAGCACGAGCGCCTGCGCGCCCCACAAAGCTTTGAGCGTACCGAGGCTAAACGGGTTGCGAGGCGCACTCTGGACGCCGAGGCGAGTTGCCGTCTTAGCAGGGTCTACGGAGAGGGCGCACAGGTCGTCGAAGCCGCGCCGCCGCAACGCCTCCACGACCGCTTGCAGGACCGCCTCATCGCCCGTGTTATCGCTGCCGTACCAGCCGAGGATTACGATACGGTTCTTGGGGCGACGCCTCTTTCGCACCGCGATCACTCCTGGCTTGACGTAAGCTCTGGCCCCACATCGGACGGTCTGTGCGCGTCCCGGTGCGACTGGATCACGCGCATGAACACCTGCTGATAGCGGCGTGCCACTATATCCCATGAGTACCGACTACGAACCGACTCGCGCGCTTTGTTGCCTAGCGCCTGCCTCTTGTCATCGTCGGCCAGTAGTTCGAGGATGGTGTTAGCGAACGCCTCGCTGTCGAGAGGGTCGAGCAGGGCGCCGTTTTGGCCCTCGACAATGGCCTCCGGGATACCGTCAAGGCGTGAGGCCACCACGTACCTGCCCGCCGCCGCCGCCTCTAGCGCCACCAGCCCGAAGCCCTCGATGTCGTTTTGCACAGGGATGTTGGGCATGATGAAGAGGTCGGCTATGTGGTACGCAGCCCTGAGCGTGTCGTCGTCCACGCGGCCCAGAAGGGCTACGTGGTCGCCCAGGTGCAGGGAGGCGATGCGGGTCTCAATCAGGTCGCGTTGCGGCCCCTCGCCCGCGATCAGGTAGCACACGTCCTGGCGCTGGGCCAGTATGCGCGGCATCACCTCGGTCAGAAAATGCACCACGCCCTTGCGCTCGATCAGCCGTCCCACCGTGAGCAGTACCTTGCGCCCACGCAGCACATTGCCCGCCGCCGTTTGCAGATTACGCATCCCCTGCGCGGTGTAGCGGTCGTCGAACTCAGGCATGTTCACCCCGTTCGGTATGACCTCGCACAGAGACGCCGGGATGCCGCGCTTGATGCACTGCTGGCGAGTGTAGCTGCTCACGCAGATGATCTTGTCCATGCGCCGCAAGCACCTGGGTATGACCATCTGGTACAGCCCGTTCGAGTAGGTCACGTCGAGGCCATGCACCGTCACTACTACAGGCACCCGCAACAGCACCCGCAACGCCAGACCCAGCGGAGCAAGCAGCGCGTCCGACAGATGTATCAGCTTGACGTGGTTGGAGCGCGGCACCGTGAATACCGCCTTCAGGAAAGCGTACACCACGAAGAACGGGACGAACAGCGTCGAGCCACCCCAGTATATCGTGCTGGTAGGCGTGAGCCGTCCGACCTCCTTCGTGAGGCTCTGGCTCAATTTTTGCATCCCTCCGACCGAAGGAGGGTGTTTGCGGGTTATGAATAGTATCATTGTTTGTAAAACGTAAAACGTGAGTTCTAAACGCAGAGACACAGAGGGCGCAGAGAACCACGCAGAGATTCTATTGTTTTTATTTACGGTTTACGTGCCCCCACCAACTCTCTATAATACTCCAACTGCTCCTGCGCCAACGCATCCCAGGTGAAGCGGGCAGCCCAGGCGCGTCCGGCCTGGCGTACGGCGGCGCGAAGGGCTGGGTCGGTGGCGGTCTTATACATAGCCTGGGTCAGGGCGTCAAGGTCGCCTTCAGGGGCGAGAACCCCATGTGCTTCGGGGAAGGGCGGGGCCGCGTCGCGCACACCTACAATGTCCGAGCCGACCACCGGCACACCTGCTGCACCGGCCTCTATGGCGGTGAGCGGCCACGCCTCGTACCGGGATGGCATCGCCAGCATGAGCGCGCCCGCGACCAATTCTGCCGCTCTCTCCTGGCTGACCTGACCCAGCAACTCTATCTTGTCTGTGTGGACGGCCCCCGACGCGAGCGACCTGAGCGCGGCCATCTTCTGCTCTGTGCCGCTTCCTGCTACTAGCAGCCTGACGTTCGGAAGCCTGTCTGCCAGCCGGTCGAACGCTTCTATGAGGCGGTCCAGTCCTTTCTGGTATACATCTATTCTGCCGAGCGAGAGTACGTAGTCGCTCTCCTTGTTTTGCGTGCTATTTGCCGCGCCACTAAAGAACGCCCAGCCCGCGCTATTCGGTATCACGCGCACGTCAATACTCTGGCCGAAGGTTTCGCGCAGCTGGGCTGCAATGCCGGGAGAGACGGCCACGAAGTGCTTGAAGAGCGATAGCAGTGGCTTTTCGACCAGCCTGGGGCCCAGCCCCCACAGCCTGTACTTGCGGGTGGCGTGTTTGCCGGAGAGGTTTTGCACGCTGGCTATGCTGGGCATGAGCGAAGTGGGAGTGCGCTGCCACAGCGGGGCGCCGACGGGTGAAAAGGGTGACACATCCTCGATGACTATATCATAGCCTCCACGCTTTATCAAGCGAGCCGCCCCCACCATGAAAGTGAGCCTACTCAGCACGTAAGAATACGGCAGGCCGATGTGCCGGTAGTACACGCCCCTCCTCACTCGCATATAGGATGCGCCTGGATAGCTGCCGCATATTACCTCAACCCCGTGTCCCTGCGCGGCGATGCGGCTGTAAATCTCCAGCGTGCGTGTGGCCCCACCCCCGCTCAACCAGGGGTTGTCTATGTCGTCATAAATAATATGCAGTATACGCATGATTAGAGCCGGGTGGATATGGCGGCCCACAACGCCACGCCGAGGATGGACCAGGCGCGGGACAGCACGGCGGCTGCGGCGGCCACCGGCGTGGGCACCCCCGCCAGGCTGACCAGTAGGCTGGTGATAAAGAGCTCGCGTATTACCAACCCCTGCGGCACGAACACGGCCAGGTAGCCCCCCAGCCACGACGCGGTGAACAGCCCCGCGATGACAGGCGCTTGCGCTACTGAGAGCGCGGGGTAGAGCGCGGCGACCAGCGCGAACGACATCGCGCCGTACAGCAGCCAGTTAAGCACGAAAGGCCACAACAGGCGGAGCATGTCGCCCGCCGACAGCTTCACCTCGACCGGCTTGCGCTCCATACGCGCCAGGCCCCAGTTGAGTAGCCGGAAAAGGGCTTGGGGACTGGCTACAAACAGGGCAAGCGCCGCCAGCACACCCGCGCCCGCCCAGATAGGCGCGTCGTGCCAGGCGATCAGACTAAAGGCCGAGACGATTACCGCACCGAGCAGCACCATGACCGTTTCGATGCCCACGCTGATTGCAGTGACGAGGCGGGGTATGCCCTCGCGCTCGGCCAGGTAGACGCGGCTGACGGCGTACCACATCGAGCCGGGCACGAAGTTGGCAAGCGCCGAATAGTTGACCATCCGCACGCTTCGCCAAAAGGGTAGCCTCTGCCCCAACTGTCGCATAATGGCCCACCAGCCGTAGGCGGGAACCGGCCCGCGCACCACAAGCAACACGAAAGCAAGAGCAAGATAGAACGGGTCAAGTTGCCATCTATAAGCCTTTATCTGGGGAGCTAAATTAAGAAGCGCCAGGCCGAAGAAGAATAGCACCAGCGCAACGGTCAATATCTGTATCAGCCGCCGGGCACGCGTCGACTGCATCAAGTGGGCGGCTGTGCCCGAAAATAGCTTCACAGGCAGAATGTAACGCACGGGGGGAGCTTTGTCAACGTTGGTGTTGAGCGAGTGGCGAGTGGATGGAAGACGCGTTGCGAGCGAGTACCATGTAGGCCGGAAACGCGCCCGTTAACCTATGTCATTCCGAGCGGAGCGAGGGATGCCATAGGTTAGTAATCTACATAAGCCGTAAAGATTGCCTTCAGATCGGCTTTAGAATGTTTTTGCAGGATGTTCAGGAGATTATCCGGCGTGGCCTGCTTGAACTTGTATGTCGTGTAGTAATCTTGGAGGGCGGCGTAGAAGGACTGGTCGCCCATAGTGCGTCTTACTTTGTCCAGCATCACCACGCCCTGGTCGTAGACGGTGGCGCTGTATTGGTTCTCGTTGGCGAAGCCACTGTAGACGCCGGACGATACGGGCCTCCCTGTCCCGTCCCCGGCTGTGGAGGAGGCCCACACCTGTTCATACAGGCCGGGGTAGTTGGCACGGACGTACTCGGTGGTGATATAGGAGACTATGGCTTCATCGAGCCAGGGGTCGGTTAGCTGGTTGCTGCCTACGGTCGAGTAGAACCACTGATGCCCGGCCTCGTGGAAGGGGGTGTACCAGGTCCAGCTTCCTGGGGCCGTGCCGTAAGTGAGCCAGGGAGTGGGTATGAAGTAGGACATGGGATATTCCTGCGCGTAGTTGTCGGTGCGCTCAAGCGGCACGCCCATCTCGGCTACCGTGTAGGTGTCGAACGGGTAAGGCCCGATTGTATTGCCGAACCAGGCCAGCGCGGGCGCGACCAGGCTGAGTTGGTTCTGACCTTGCGCTTTGTGCTGCGGGAGGAAGTAGGCCAGTATCTTCACGTTGCCTTGTTGGCAGGTCATATCCGAATTGTCGAGCGGGTTGATGAAGTGGGGCGACACCACGTAGGCCACGTCCCGCACATTACGCGCGCTGAATTGCCAGCTTGTGCGTCCGGCGCTCACGCCTGTAATCTGCCCGGTGCCGCCGACCACAAGCTTCTCATTATCTGGTGATGCAACCTGGACTGAATAGTCGCTGGTCTCGTAATACCCGAGGTCGCCGAGGTCCGAGTAGGGGTAGGAGACCCAGCCGCCGTTTTGCCAGGGAACGACGGTAGGCAACATGTCCCCCAGACTCAGGATGTCGTTGGCGCGGTCGTAGCCTGTGCGCCCGCCCACCGGACGCGGCTTAAGGCTAAAGGTGAGGTGAACGCTGACCTTGCTTCCGGGCGGGGCCGCCTGGGGAAGTGCGACTTCCAGGTTTATGCCGTTGCGCCAATGGGTCTGCGCGGTTGCTCCCTGCACGGTTGCCGCTTGCAGAGCCAATACTCCGTTCCAGTGGCGCCAGGGAGCGTGCAAGACCACATTGTCGAGGGGCTGGGCCGTGCCGTTGGTCAGGTCAATCGTTTCGTCCACATTGGTCAGGCGCGACGGGGCAGGGCCGACTGAGACACGCACGTTATACTTGCTGCCGAGGTCTGCCGTATGCAAGTCGCCATAGCGCCAGCGGTAATAGTGGCGGCCCACGTTGCCCATTTCGACCTGGGTTGCGAGCGGGTTGGCCGGATCATAGGTCAGCACGCGACGCTCGAAGAGTTGAACGAGCAAAGTTTGGCGTTTGCCGTTGATCGGGGTGATGATCCAGTAAGGCTCGGTGATCGGATAGCCGAGTGTGTACACCCAGTCAAAGTGCGAAGGCCGGTCGGGTGCGCCGACGAATTGCCAGAAAATGTCGGCCCAGTTGTGCCCCGATGCCTGCTCGAAGCGGGCGAGTGTAACATAAGTGGGGGCGCTGAGTCCTCCGACTACCTCCGTGTTAGCCCCATTGGGACGGAGGTAGGAGTTGTTGGGCAACGGTTGTCCAGCGCGGTTAGACGCTCTTGCGGTGAGTTGCGCGAAATGGGCGTAGGTGGCTCCGCTGTCAGGGCCTGCGTCTCCGGCCACAGGGACGCTTGCCGGGCCGAGGTCGTAAAATTGGTGGTCGCCGACCTGCGCCTTGCCCGACACCATCTCTTTCACGAGCAGGCCGCTGGTCACATACCAGGGCGATTGTGGGTGGGCGTGCGGGTCGTTGATTTCGAGCCTGCCCTTGTCGAAGTACTGGACCAAGTGGCTACCCTCCGGCGTCTCCTTGTACGGCTCGTAGTTGGTATAGAACGGCCCCGGCCCCCACATCCAGGGACGCGACACTTGACCTGCCGCCACAGACCCGTCGTCGCGCTGCCATATAGCGCGTATCTGCGGCGAAGCGAAGCCTTCGGGTGGGGCCGCGTTCGTAGGCGCGGCTGATACGCCAACCAGGGTGAGACCTATGGCGAACAGGAGCAGAAATCTGAGAAGGCGCAAGCGTTTGACAGGCATTATTCGAACTTCGCATGCGCGATTGGGGTGTAGACCGAGCCTCCCGGTTGTAGGTGGCTTTCGATGAGGCTGACACCGTTCACCTGGAAGGCGGCGGTAGGGTGCTTTGCAGGTTGAGAGAGCGCATTGGCGATAACGGCCAGCTCATCGGCACGGACGGCGTCGCGCACCCTGCCGAGGGTGAGGTGAGGGCTAAATCGCTCTTCGTCCTTGAAGCCCAACGTCGCAAGCTGCTTGGCGATTGCTGCCTGGAGCGTGTTGAGTGCCGACATGTCCTGCTGGTCGCCTTCTAGTCCCAGCCAGATGACGCGAGGGCGACGTGGGTTGGGAAACGCGCCTATTCCTCCGATGCGGAGTTGGAAGGGCTTTGCCAGCGCAGACGCTGACTTCAATGCTTGCTCTATCTGCCCAAGCAAGTCCACGCGGGTATCATCCAGAAATTGCAAGGTTAGGTGTATCCCCTCTGGCCTGACCCAGCGCACCGCTTCAGTGGCCTTGCCCATGCGGGTGCGTAAGTCGTCTTGTGTAGAGGAGAGGAGTTGCAGAACACCAGGCGGCAGTTCGATAGCTACGAACGTGCGTTTGGTAGGGGCTTGGTTGGCTCTGTTGACCATTGCGAAACTCAGGCTTGCTGCTTGTAGATGTCGGGATTAGAGATTTCCATGAACCGCTCAGGGTTGCGCACGCCCTCGAACCCATACTTGCGGTAAAGCTCGTGGGCGTCACGGGTGGCTAATAGACATCTGCGTAGACCTTGCAAATCGGGATGCGCCATGATGCGCTCCATCAACCATTTTGACAGACCTTTGCCCCTATAACTTTCAAGGATGAATACATCGGCGATGTAGGCGAAGGTGGCGTAGTCGGAGACGACCCTGGCGAAGCCGACCTGCTTATCCCCTTCGTACACTCCGAAGCAAAGGGAATGCTCTATCGCTCTCTCGACGACCTGCCTGGGTATGTTCTCGGCCCAATAAGAGGTCGCCAGGAAACTGTGTATCACGTCGAGGTCCAATTTCAACTTGTCGGTGCTTATCAGGTAGCCGCCGCGTTTGTATTCTATGTTCATGCTTGTTGGCCTGGGGTCTCCAATGCAACCTTATCTGATAGAAGTAACTCGACAATCACCACGTCGCGCCACTGCCCATCTAGCTGGGCATGTTTTTCATAGACGCCCACTTCCCGAAAACCGAGAGAGCGCAGTAGCTCCCGACTCGCAGCGTTCTCGGTAACGACGCGGGAGACCAGTTTCCAGAAACGGGCCTCCGTAGCGGCTGCAATAAGCGCCTCCATAGCCAGGCGACCGGTTCCCCGGCCACGCGCCGCACGGTCAACGTAGACCGAGAACTCGGCGATGCCGGAATAGCATTCTCTTGGCCTGTAAGCCGACGCAGCAGCGAAGGCTATCGCTTGCCCGCTCCCTGTGTCTTCTACCAGCACAATCGGGTGGGTGCCGTCGAACCAGCCTTCTATCTCCTGGGCCGTTCGCAACTTGGTCTCGAATGTGGCAACACGATCTTCAATGCCCTGGTTATATATGTCCGCGATGGCCTCCGCGTCCCGAAGGTTGGCTGCTCTTTCCTGCATCTTTATGCGTTCGTGTTCCGGGAGTATGAGTACCTTGCCCACTTGCTCGCTCTTGTCATTCCGAGCGGAGCGAGGAATCACTGGCCCTGGTAATTACTCGGTTAGCCCTTTCCCTCTAATCCGAACATCCTCTTGGGGATAGTGATTCCTCGCTCCGCTCGGAATGACATGGGAAAGATGGTCGGCTGAAGCCTAGCACCCAACACCCGATCCCTAAAACCTCAAATCCCACGACCGCAGCGTATCCAGCAGTTTGTGATCGGTCAGGTCCATGTGGATGGGGGTGACGGACACGTAGCCCTCCTCTATTGCGGCCACGTCGGTGCCCTCTTCAAGGTGGCTGCCAACCAGAGCGCCGCCTATCCAGTAGTAGTTGCGTCCCCATGGGTCGGCGCGGGTGATTAGCTCGTCGTTGTAGATACGCTTGCCCAGACGGGCCACCTTCACGCCCTTGATCTCGTCGTGGGGCAGGTTGGGCACGTTCACATTGAGGAAGGTGTCCTTCGCCAGCCCGCGCTCGACTATCTGCCCCACTAGCCGCTTGACGAAGGCCGCGCCCACGTCGACGGGCCACTGGGGCTTGGGATTCATTGAGACTGCGATAGAGGGTATACCAGATATGACGCCCTCCATGGCCGCCGCTACCGTGCCCGAATAGGTGATGTCGTCGCCCAGGTTATTGCCCCGGTTGATGCCCGATATAACCAGATCGGGCTTGTAGCCCAGGAAGCCGAGCGCCGCCAGCGACACGCAGTCCGAGGGTGTGCCGTCGCTCGAATAGGCGGGCGAGCCGTCGCGCAGCCGCACCTCGCTCACCCGCAACGGCCTGTCCATCGTCTTGTTGTGCCCCGCGATGGACCAGTTGCGGTCGGGGGCGATCACCACCGTTTCATGCTCAGGCGAAAGCGCCTCTTTGAGCGCAAACAGCCCCTCGGAGTCGATCCCGTCGTCGTTGGTCAAAAGAATCCTCATGCATGAAACGTGAGACGCGAAAAATCAATATCTAAACGCCAAGACGCAAAGACGCAAAGAACACGCAGAGATTTTTGTTTGTTCTCAGGCTTCACGCTCCCACCCTCTTCCACCGCACGCCCTGCGGCGTATCTTCTATCTCCACTCCTGCTTCTCGCAGTTGGGCGCGTATGCTGTCGGCGCGGGCGAAGTCTTTGGCTTTGCGGGCGGCCTGGCGCTCGTCGAGGAGGGTTTGCAAGTCGGGCGGAAGGGTCTCGGAGAGGCGCTGCTCGGCTCGCGTCTTCAGGCCGAGGCCCATTACGCGGTCCCAGTCGTACAGGGTAGGCAGGACGGCGGCGGGCTGCTCGCGCCGGTTGGCCTCCGTGATCAACTCATGCACGGCGGCAAGCGCGCCCGGCATGTTGAGGTCGTCATTGATCGAGAAGACGAACTTATCTATGTAGGGCTGCTGCCAATGTTCTGATCCTGGACTGTTGGCTTGGATGTCCTCTTGGAGTTGCGGTCGTCGGTCGTCTCGACCGTCACCCCGTCGGTCATCCCCAGCAGGCGACATCTGGGCGGCCCTGGTGACGAAATCGTATAGGCCCTCCAAGGCGTTGGCTGCGGCCTGCATACCCTCGTCGGTGAAGTTTAGCTGGGCGCGGTACTTGGCGGTGAAGCAGAAGTAGCGGTAGGCGAGCGGGTCGTAGCCCTTGTCCACCAGCGTCTGGAGCGTGAAGAAGCCCCCGCCGCCCTTGTTTAGCGGTTCGATGCCCTCGCCCATGTCGCGGGCCTCGCCTGCGGCCCCGGCGCTCTTGCTCATCTTCTGGTTGTTGGTGAGAAGGAACTCGCCATGCACCCAGTAGCGCACGAATGGCACGCCGGTGCAGCCGACCGATTGAGCGATCTCGTTCTCGTGGTGGACCGGTATGTGGTCCACGCCGCCGCAGTGTATGTCGAAAGTCTCACCCAGGTACTCCATAGACATGGCCGAGCACTCGATATGCCAGCCGGGATAACCTCGGCCCCAGGGCGAGTCCCACTGCATGAAGTGAGCGGGGTCGGCGAACTTCCAGAGCGCGAAGTCGGCGGGATTATGCTTCTCGGTGTTCACCTCGACGCGCGCTCCCGCCTCCTGGTCCTCCAGCGATTGCCTGGATAGCTGGCCGTAGGAGGAGAAGGTGGTCACGTCGTAGTAGACCCCATCGCTGATAAGGTAGGCGTGGCCGTTGTCGAACAGGCACTGCACCAGGGCGATCATTTCGGGGATATGCTCGGTGGCGGGGGTGATGACGTTGGCCCGCTCGACGTTGAGGCGGTCCAGGTCTTCCAGGAACTTATCCGTGTAGAAGCGGGCGATGTCCCAGGGGGTCTTACCTTCGCGGCGCATCGCCTTGATCATCTTGTCTTCGCCCTCGTCAGCGTCCGAAGTGAGGTGGCCCACGTCGGTGATGTTCATGACGTGCTTGACGTTATACCCGTCGTACTGTAGCGCGCGCCGCAACACGTCCTCGAATATGTAGGTGCGCATGTTGCCGATGTGCTGGTAGTTATACACGGTCGGCCCGCAGGTGTACATGCCCACCTCACCCGCCCTGAGCGGCACAAATGGCTCCTTCTCGCGAGTGAGGGTGTTGTAGATGGATAGGTTGGGTTGCGATTGAGGCAATTGTATCTCTCCCATATTATGATCACTGACCTTCTTGTTTGGGTTTAATGCTATTATTATACTCTAAGCATAGTGTCGTGTTACAATGCCAACCCTGCCAACCCTAGAGCCAACCCGAGGCCCAGGAGTAACCTTTGTCTCTGCTTTGTTCAGGTATGGAGAGCCACCGATGAATGCGTTCCAGCGAGAGCATATTGACCTGGAAAGATACGTTCTTCGCACCCAGACTGGACCTTGTTTCATCTGTGAGATCGTCGAGCGGAAGCCGCGGTACTATGACCACCACATCATCTATGAGGACGACACGACTATCGCCTTCCTCAATAGATACCCAACCCTGTACGGGTATACGCTGGTTGCGCCCAAAGAACACAAGGAGCAGGCAACGGGCGACTTCATTCTTGAGGAATACTTGGCTTTACAAAAGATAATCTATAGGGTCGCAGAGGCAGTGCGGCAAGAGGTGGCTAGCGAGCGGCTGTACATCCTCACATTAGGCAGCCGGCAAGGGAACCGACACGTCCACTGGCATATCGCGCCCCTGCCGCCCGGTGTGCCCTATGAGGAGCAGCAGTTGGAAGCTCTAAAGATGGAGAAGGGCGTCCTAAAGTTATCAGATCAAGAAATGTCTCTTCTTGCCGCACGTATTAGGCAGAGATTGGAGGTTAGGCGATGAATGAGTTGATTTTCCTGGTGGAAGAAGCGCCTGAAGGCGGCTATACAGCCCGTGCGCTGGGTGCTCCTATCTTTACCGAAGCGGACTCGCTAACCGACTTGCAGGAACAAGTCAGAGATGCAGTGCGCTGCCACTTTGAAGAAGGGGAGGGACCCAAGGTCATCCGACGAGCCTTCAAGATAAGGTGATCCTAGGTTTGATCACTCACGAATGCTGCTTAGATAGGGCGTAAGTCAATCGTTAGGTCGTGGCTTATTTGTTGAATGTGATAGAATTGTGTATAAGGCAAGCAATACAGCCGCTTGTAACCACTCCTGCGTGGTTCAAGCATAGATAGGTCACGGATGGCATCACCTCCCCAAAGACGACAACAGCTCTCGGAACCTGGTCGTCAGACCCCCGATTTCAACGAGATTACGGCTGCCCTCCAACAAGCCCGTGTCATGCTGGATTGGGGTGACAACTGGGATGGGGAAGGCAGTGCTGGCTATGCAACAGAGACCTGGCAGCGTGCCTCGGACTTCCTGACAAATTGTGCCAGAGAGTTGTGGGAAAGGCACCAGAGGGTCGTGCCCGTGCCGGAAATAGAGCCAGGCCCCAATGGGAGCATAGATTTCCATTGGCATGCGGGAGACCGCGAATTGCTTCTCAACGTCCCCGCCGACCCGAACGAGATGGTGGACTTCTACGGCGATAGTAGCACGGGCGAGGTGATTAAAGGGCGGGCGCACACTTCAACGGTTGGTCCCTGGCTCCTGGCATGGCTGACCAGATAACTTCTGCGTGGCAAAAGGAACACATTTCCGACGAGGACTTCCTCTACAGACGGGTTCATAGAAAGCTATTGAACTCAAGCGGCGGTGTGAGGGCCGGAGCCTTTACTGACCACAAGGGCGCTATGTCCACCGATTGGAACAGGTATTCTTCGCCTGAGGAGACGCGCAACCGTATCTCTGGCTTATCGCCGGAGGAGTTTGCCGTGGTGGCCCTGCCTGTCAGTGAAGTGCGTAACTTAGGGCAGATTGTTGAGCATGATCCATTGCCCGATAATCGCGCTCATAGCAACGTAATAGGTGAGAAAGATGCCGAGGTCCGCCTTAAGTTAACTCGCATCTGCAAAATAGTAATCCCCTCTAAGCCTGTCTGATTCTTGCGCCCACAGAAGGCTGCATCACGACCTGCAAGTGAGCCACACCGAAAAAGAGCAAGTAGACAGCAGCAAGCACACCCCGCTCCTACTCTAACCATGAACGCTCAAAAGCAGACATTCGATCAGCTGATGGCTGCGCTGGACAGCAGAAACGCTGAAAGCCGCCAGGACGCTGCCCTTGAATTGGGCCGCCTGGGGGACGCGCGGGCTATTGAACCGCTTGTTGCTATTCTTCGCGATAAGAAGCAGCTACTGTCGTTGAGGAATGCTGCCTTTCGCAGCATACTTCAGATCGGAGATGCGGCGGTTTCTGAGCGCCTTCTTGATGTGCTCAAAGATAAGAGTGAATCTCAGAACGGGCGTTGTTGGGCGGCTTTTGCCCTGGTTGACCTGGGTGATCCTCGGAGCTTCGAGGCTATTCTCAGCATAATTCGGGATAGCGAAGAGGACATCGTCGCCCGGCGTTGCGCTGTCTCAGCCTTATACGATGAAGAAGACGAGCACGCTGTTGCGCGCAATACGGCAGCGGTCGAGCCTCTGCTACACGCGCTTCAAGACCCTGATAGCCTTTTGAAGCGCCTGGCCGCACAAGCGTTGTATGTACACGGGGACGAGCGTGCAGTCGAGCCTCTGATTCGCGCCCTTAACGATAGCGACAGCCATGTGCGCCACGCCGCCATCGGCACCCTGGGGCGCCTTCGTGATAAGCGAGCTGTTGAGCCTTTGATTGCCATCCTCACCGCCCGGCGCGCAAGAAGCTCTATTCCCATTCTTTCTTTCCTCGATGGTATAGAAAAGGCCAGCGACCGCAATAAGTCCTGGGACCGCGCGCTCGCCGCGTCGGCTTTGGGCGATATTGGCGCTAGACGCGCCGTCGAACCGCTCACCGAGGCGCTAGGTGACAGACACACTAACGTGCGGGGCGCAGCAGCCGCAGCTTTGGGCAAGATGCAGGGCGACGAGGGCGTTTAGCTCATCGCAGAGGGCGCAGAGATTCTATTGTTATTCTCTGCGCCCTCTGCGTCTCTGCGGTGAGTTCTTCTGCGAGCGTGAGCTTGTTGTATCTCAAACGAGCAGCCTTTATAATGGTGCAGCCAGTAGCGACTTGAATGTGGCTACAGAGTAGGCGACAGAGAGGTTGCGCG
>JBBSGN010000003.1:0-17952 GCA_038254085.1 Chloroflexia bacterium
CTGTGAGGTCTCCAGCATGTTCTCATATACAGCAGGCGGTATGAAGTTGCGAGAGAGGGCCGCATCGAGCGAGGAGGCATAATTGCGGGCGCGGGCGTAGAAAACATCCTTTTTGACCCCACCTGAAATAAGGTTTGCGAAGGTGTTCTTCACGCTGAGATAGCCGTCGGCGTACTTTTCCCACGCTTCTTTACGCACTGATATGTCGGGTCTACGTAGTAGCGCGTTGATCGTGCCCGCCGCCACCTCCACATCTTCCCCTTCGGTCTCTACCGAGTCGTACTTGAGGTCGGCGTCGGCCAGCGTGCCATGCGCGCTCCTTGCCGTCTCAAGCGCATCAGAGGCCATCGCCAGCACCGCTTCCACTTCGGGCGAGCGAATGTGGCCTTCCCGCTTCTTAAGCATGTCGAAATAGTGGCTATAGACCTGCAAAGCAGGCTCTTCGGACATAAACTGCTCGACGCGCTCCTGGGGTATGGCGAGCAGTTCCGGCTCGGCGAAGGCGGTGGCGGCGGCGAAACGCGCCTGGATGCCACGCGCCTTGTCCTTGAGGGCGCTGGCCGCCTGGTTGGTGGTGTCGGTGTCGTGCAGCATATTCGAGTAGACAACCAGGTGGCCCACCAACGGCATGTCGGCCTCTAGCTCTCGGAACCAGCCGAGCAGCTTCTCCGCCGAATCGCCCAGGTGGCCCTTGTAACTCTCCAGCCGAAGCATCGCCTCCTCGACCCGTCGCGCATCGGCATTCCACGCCCCCCGGTCGGGATAGATACTCCCCAGGTTCCAGGTATACTTCTCCGCAACGTCGCTCCGTTTAAGTAATGCAACCGCCATTTGTTGTTCCCCCTATCGGTTATGTGATATAGACATTTATCTATATAGCTTAGACCGGAAAATGTCAATGAGAAGCGGCGGGCGCGGTTCCACCAACAACGGGGGTTGTCCGAGCCGGGACGAAGGACGAAGGACGGATACCGGCTTCGTCCTTCGTCTTTCGTCTTCACCTATTGGCCTACCAAATACACCTCGAACAGCGAAGGGCGCTCGATACGCCATTCGGGCCACCCGGCGACAAGTGCCTCCACGTCAATGGACTTCGTCTCCAGTGCCGCCGAAACCAGCCTGGTTGCATCTTCCAGGCTGATCCTCCCTCCCGACTTGCCCAGTGCTATCGCCAACTCTTCCCGCAACTTGCGCGAAGCAGCTTCAGACAAGAGGCCAACCCCCGCCACGTACCGGCAACTCTCGCAGTCAAGAGGGCGCGCAACGTTTAGTAACTCGGTGCGGGTGTAGGCTTGCATCGTCTCGGCCACTTCCTTTTCGGGAACCAGACCGCGCTCCCTGGCGGCTGCCTGCAACCGCGCCACCTGGCCCTGAGCAACCTCGGCTCGCCCTTCGCGCCCGCCATAATGAGCGTCGAGCAGCGTAAGAACATCGGTCATTCGCACATCGTTCTTGTACGGGATAACCGGGAAAGGCAGCCCCGAAAACGTGGCGACTGCCTCCTGGGGCACGGCTAGCACCAGCGCCTCCGTAGCGCCCGGTCGCGCCGCCAGAGAGCGCAGCTTCGCCACCTTGCGCTCTTTATATGACGGCGACCAGAAGCCCGCTATCTCCATGAAGACGCGGGTGCCGCCGCGCAGGAAGGCGAAATCGGGTATCAGCACGACACCGGGGGCCAACAGCGGTTCAGGCTCGCGTTGCATCAGCCAACCGTGCGTGTAGCCGCCCTTCTCAAGCGATTTGTACTCCTTGTACATCCTGGCCTCAACCATGCTATCGAACGAAGGGCTATCGAACGAAGGCGCTTCACCGCCCCCCTCTTGCTCTTCAACCGCCGATCCAACCGAATAAGCGACCCCGGCTTCTGCGACCCTCCCAACCTGTACCTTCTGGGCCGTCTCAGGCGCGTACCCCAACCGCGCCAGCACCTCGGCGGTGAGATGGAAGCGGTATGGCCTGTCGTGCAGGAGTAGCGATGCAGTGCCACCCACTGCTATGCTCTCGCCCTGGCTGAACGAAAGGATCGAGCGCAGAAGGCTCAACGACACCTCGGCCAGGCGGCGGCCATACTTGTCGGCGGAACCGAACGCCTGCTCAGGGCCGAACAGTGTCAGCGTGAAGCCTTCGCCTCCGGCTGCTTGCTCTATCTCAACGAGCACCCCGCGCCGCTTAGCGACAAAATAAAGTCTTTTGAGGACGTTCCCCGGCAGGTGGCCTGCGTCAAATTGCACCTGCGTGGAATGGGCCAACAGAGTCTGCGCAACGCCCCGATTATAGAGGCGCATCAACTCTAGCGGGGTTGGACGTTCACCAACAAGAGTCAGTACCGCCGACGACTCGGCGTCAAGCGCCAGTAGTGTGTCCACCAGCGCCGGGTCAGCGGGTAATCCCCATTCTTGCGCTAGCGTACTCAGAAAATCAGCCCGTTCAGAGGGAGGCACGAACCCGCCGTGCCTGATATTGGCCGCATCCCACACCGCCAGGCGCAAATCAGAGGTGTTGTTGATGTCGCCGTTAGCCAAGGAGCCAATTTCCTCTGACGTCAACACAGTTTCAAAGCTTGGTTGTGTGAACTGATAGCGTGTAAGCAAGCACGCTTCAACACAACGCCCCAGCCGGTAATCCCCCATGACCGCTTCCAACGTGCGCGAGTCGTATTCGCCACGTGGCCTTCCCAAGTATCCCTCAAACACCTGGATCGCCTGCCCTAACAGAGCCACCATAGCCCGCCCGTGCAGCAGCTTAGGCACTATAGCAAGCTCCCCATCGCGGTCGCGCACGCTGCGCCTCTTGATGTTGGTCAGTGAGAAAAGCACAGACTCGTAATGCGTAAAACGTAAGGGCTTTTTCTTACGTTTTACGTTTTGCTCCCTCCTCGTCTCCGCGAAATGTTCTCCTCTGTCGTCTCGTCTGTCACCACCTCGTATAGCACCGCCTGGGTGGTCTTGGGACGGAGGACGCGGCCTAATCGCTGGATGAACTCGCGCTTGGTGGCGCTGCCGCTCAAGATGATAGCTACGTTAGCGTCGGGCAGGTCTACACCTTCGTTGAGCACGCGGCCCGTCGCCAGCTTGCTGAAGCGGCCCGACCGAAAGCCGTCCAGGATGGCCTTGCGCTCGGCCTGTGGAGTTTTGTGCGTCACGGTGGGCAGGCAGAACTGGCGGCCAATATCTTCGGCAAGCGCGTTGTACTCGGAGAATATCAGCACGCGGTCCTCTCTATGCGCGACAAGCAGCCTGGCAACCACGTCCAGTTTGCCCGACGCGGACAAGGCAATCCGGCGGGCCGCCTGGTGGGCCAGCAGCGCCTCGCGGGCGGCCGGGTCGTTGCCGCTGCGCCAAATCAGGAAGCGCTCGTAATCGCCTCCCGACCTCATGCTGATCCTGTGCTTGCGAAGATAGGCTCGGTAGACCTCATCGGCGCGCTCGTAGGCTGTGCGCTCGCTCTCAGTTAGCTGTACGCCTATCCGCTCGGTGCGGTAATCGGCTATATGACGCTCATCGCGTAGCTGGGCGGGAAACCGCTCGTACACCATCGGGCCTACCAGCCTATCGAGGTCGGTATGCCGCAAATCGCTCCGTTCGGGCGTGGCGCTCAACCCCAGGCGAGCGGTGGCTATGCTCCCTTCGGCTACCGTGCGGTAGGTGTCGGCGGGCAGATGATGAACCTCGTCAAACACCAGCAGGCCGAACTGCTGTAATAGCCTGCCGTGTATAGCGGCGGAGTCGTAGGTGATGACCGTCACCGGCCTCAACTCCCTATCGCCGCCGCCCCAGACGCCCACTTCGTCCTCTTGCAGATTGGTGTTCGCAAGCAGCGATGTGCGCCACTGCCCCAGCAAATCAAGCGTGGGCACACAAATCAGCGTGTGAGTATTGAGCGCGCCGATAACCATCAACGCCACCAGCGTCTTGCCAGCGCCCGTAGGCAGCACCACCACGCCTCGATACCCGGCGGCCTCCCACGCTGTCACAGCCTCTGATTGGTATGCTCTCGGCTGCTGCTTAATCTCAATGGCATGAGGCAAAGCTGGGCGCAAGTCGAAGTGGGTATCGAGAGCAAAACGGGTTTGCAGCGTCTCGCGAATGGCGGAATAGTCTATCGGCAGGGCGCGCAAACAGTTGCGCCGCGCGTCACACACGGTGCGGCCTCGCCAACCGGCAGTCTGTAATTGCCCGCGCAACTCTTCAGGAGTAGAGCCGTCGGGAGGATAAATCAGCAGGTCGTTGGCCGCGAGAGCCAGGACAACAGCGGGCTTCGGATTCACAGCGATGAGGCCGCTTCGCCCCCCACCCGCTCGGCCTTCGCCCGCACACGGTTCAGCCTGTGCTCAAGCTCGGCACGCTCCACCACATTTGTCGCCCGTTGGAGGGCAAGCAGGGTGTATCGCGATGCGGCATCGTAATCTCTGGCCCGATGCTCGTAGTGCTTGGCAAGCTCTAAGTAGGGAAACATCAGGTGCGTGCCTTCGGCAGCCAGCGTGGCCCAAATCGCCACCGCCTCGTCGCGCTGTTGCAAGTGCTTATACAGGAAACTGAGGCGGCGCAAGGCAGCGGACCGCAACTCTACAGACGGGTCGAGGGCCAGGCCGCGCTCGTAGGCGCGCAGGCTTTGGGCGAACTTGCCCAGGTCCTCGTATAGCTTCCCAAGCCCGAACAGTTCGGCGGCGTGCAAGTCTACGTCGTCGGGCTGCTCGAGTATGCGCCCCACGTGGCCGGTAAGGGCCATGAGCGAGAGAAGGTCGTGCTCATTGTGGTCGAACACGGGCAGCACATGGCCCACGTGCCCGGCGCGCAAATATTGGAAGTAGAGCGAGGGTATACGCCACCCAGGCACGTCGAAGCCGCGACGCACCCCCAGCACGTGCGTCTCCAACATCTCCAAAGAGCAAGAATCGAGGCGGTCTTTCCAGAGGCGACGGGCAGGCCCGAGCATGTCCAGGTGGGGCGGGTCTCTCAGCACGCAGCGCAGCCGAGCGTAGGTGTAGCGCGTCTCCAGCAGGGGCCAGTCGAAGCTCTTGCCGTTGAACGTCACTACTGCCTCGAATCCAGCAAACAGATCGTTCAAGGCGTGCAGCAGGGGTCGCTCGGCGGACACGTCCGACAGAAAATACTGGCGGACCACTACCTCGGTTCCGTCCTCCGAGAAGAAGGCCACGCCCACAAGGAAGACATATATGCCGGTGCCGCCCGACAGCCCGGTGGTCTCGGTGTCGAGGAATAGCAGCTTGCGGGCGTCCATGAGGTGCAGCGCGGAAGCCCGCCCCGCGTCCCACAGCGTTGACGAACGGGCGTTCAGGAGGGAACCGAGGGTGACCGGTCCGCGCCCCGTCGTAACCGAATATCGCCGCTCGGCGAAGAAGCAAGGGCCGTCGTCCGTTTGGTGCCAGTAACCCGGCAAAGCCTGGTCTATAGTGGTTGCCGGTAGTCGGTAGTCGGTAGCCGGTACTCGGTTATTTCTGCCTTCTGCCTGCTGCGTTCTATCGCCGTCCGGGGCGAACGGAACGCCCGGAGTGCGTGGCCGCACCCCCATCGCTTTAAGCCTGTCGCGTAAATCCATGATGTCCAGCAGCTTCTTCTATCAGGTAACACACCTGACGCGCGAATTATAGCACAGATGAGCGAGCGACCGCAAAACTATCCACAAATATCGCCTTATCCTGCGCTAGCTCAATTGCCTGTATAGTGCCCCTATGCGGTCCATGATCGCCTCTTCCGAATAGCGCGCCAGCGTGCGCCGTCCCCCAGCAACCAGAGAGTTCCGTAGGCCGGGATTGGTAAGTACGCGCACAATACCCTCGGCAAGCGCGGCGGGGTCTTCGGGGCGGACCAGCACCCCATTTTGGCCGCTCTGGATCATTTCGTTGACGACGGATATGTCTGTCGCCACCACCGGGCAGGAAGCGGCCATGGCCTCTAACGGCGGGAGGCCAAAGCTCTCGTAGCGGGTCGGGTATACCAGGCAGTCGGCAGACCGCATCAGCCTGACCTTCTCCTCCTCGCTCACCTTACCGAGCAGTACCAGGTGGTCGAGGCTGCGGTTAGTGGCGCAGATGGCTTCCAGATGCCCGGCGCGAGCCGGGTTCTGGCCCGCGAACAGGAACGTGGTCGTAGGGCACCTGGCAAGCACAAGCGGCATAACCTGGGCCAGCGTATCGTAGCCTTTGCGCTCCTTTAGCTGGCCGAGGAACAGCACGTGCGGGGATGAATAGCTGGAGGCCAGGGAAGGCGCGTATGGCACTGATTCTATATACGGCACGTCAATCCACAGCGGAATATGAGCGATTTTGGCGGGCGAAATGCCGAGCCGCTCTAGCACGCCCACCTCGTGCCTCGACAGGGCAATCAGGCGGTCGGCGACGCGCAGAGGGTAGTGCATACAGAAGTTCTGCCATATAGACAGCGGCTTATGGAAGCGTGCTCGTATTAGACGGCG
The DNA here is from genome assembly GCA_038254085.1 of Chloroflexia bacterium. Lineage (GTDB taxonomy): Bacteria > Chloroflexota > Chloroflexia > QHBQ01 > JADMIH01 > JADMIH01. Next base: position 6,436 of record JBBSGN010000003.1, read on the forward strand.
GGCAAGTTGCAGAGGTGTGTAAATCAGCCTGCCGGGGTACATCTTGCCAGGTAGGGACGTTCTCGGTCGTCCACCAGATACGGATCGTGAAAGGGGCCGACCACCGTGAAGACGACCGGGATACGGAAGACATGGGCCACCAGTGTCGCCTGCCAGTTGAGCGCGTTACGCAGGTGGAACAGGTGAACCACATCGGGGCGAAACGCCAGGAGAGCGGGCGCAAGCTGGGGAGTAAGCCATACCTTATTCACCTCGAAACGGTGTACTTCGATGCCGTCCACGGTCTCGCGGCTTTGGCCTGTGATGTCCGAACCCTCTTCCCGGATCGTAAAGGCGGCTACCTGGTGTCCTCTGGCGACCAGCGCACGCCCCAGAATGACCTCCGGCCACTGGCGGAACTGGCGGGTAACGCCGTTAGTCGTGACTATGGCGACGCGCAAATCAGAGGAACCTCAGCGCCAGGCCCACGAAGGGAAGGCGCAAAGAGTTGAAGCGGGCCTTGTCCTCGGCGTCAATGCCCCCCAACGCCTTGAACACCAACAAAAAGAGGGCCAAACCAACGCCCACCATTAGCACCGTAAGAGGCCAGACGGGAGGCCACAGCAGGAACGGCAGCAGCACGAAGCCCATGACCAGCGAGGCCACGCTCACCCTGACGAAGAAGCGGCTGGGGAACGGAAGCCCCAGCCGGCGCGTCCCGTAGCCGAGGGCCACCGCACGCGAGGCCAGCCCCGACGTAGCCGCAGCCAGAGCAGCACCCACCACACCCAACGGAGGCACCAGCAGTATAAGAAGAGGTATGCTGACCAGGGCCACCAGGCGGGCAGTGATCACCGCCCGGTACTCCTCATATACCATCAGCACATTGAGCGCAACGCTGATGACGGCCTCGCCGAACAGTCCTACGGTGAGGATCGCGGTAGAGGCTACGATGGTGGTGAGGGTGAGGTCTGTTACTACCGCGTCATGCCCGATCTGCCCGTACACGACCCAGATGATATTACGTGCCGACACTATCAGGCCGACAGCGGCGGGCAAAAGGGCCAGCAACAGGAACTTGGTCATGGTCGCATAGGCGGTCTTGAGGCCCTCGATGCGCCCCTCGGCATACAGGCGCGAAAAGAAGGGGGTCTGCACCCCGGTCAACGGCACCACGAGGCCACGCAGGAACTCCTTAGCAACCTTGTAGGCCAGCCCTATCACCGCGATGTCCACAGCCAATGAATTTGGCCGCACAATAATGAAGCTAAGGGCGAGCACGATGAAGGGCAGGTCGTACAGGTAGACCGTGATATTCATCAAGAAGTTCAGGGCAGAGAAGGAGAGAAGCCTGTCACGCAGTGAGCGCGTAGACGGGCGCTTGACCTGGGCCGCGTTCGCGTTGGCTTCGTCCGGCATCGCATGGAGGAGCCGCCAGGCCAGGCGCAGCGAAACGGCTACCGATATGACGGTGGTAATAAGCAGGGCCAGCATCGCGCCAATCGGGCCCCAGGCCAGGTAGACGAAGAGGGCGGTCAGCACAGGGCGCACGACGGCGGCCAGCACGTCCAACACGTTGGTGGCCTTTTGCCTGAAATGCGTGTACAGCAACTGGATGGATATGTCCGAGGCCGCGCCCAACACAAGCAGAGAGGCGATAATGGCGAGCAGCCAGCCCCCATTTGCTCCCAGGTTAAATTGCCTGATCCAGTAGCCGGGCGCGACCACGAACGCCCCAATCAGCGCGAGCAGGACCGCCCCCTTCACAGCCGTAACCCAAAAGAGGAGACGCGCCACCCCTTGCCGGCCAAAGCGCAGCTCTATCTCAGGATAGAAGCGCGGCAGGGTGCGCTCGATGCCCAGGTCAGACAGAAGGCCCAGGCTGTTGAGCAGGGCCATCGTGGCCATGTACAACGCAAACCCCTCGGTCCTGAGCAGGCGCACCACCACCACACCCGATACGAAGCCGATTACCACCTTAAGCGGAAAGAAGGCGGCATTCCAAAACACCGCCCAACTCGCCCGCTCGATCAGGGGCTTTTGTTTCTTTGTAACGCTTTGCGATGACACGGACTCGTAATGCGTAAAACGTAAGGATTTTCTTCTTACGTTTTACGTTTTCTCCTCACTCATGTTCCCAGACTATCGCCTGACCTCAACCGCGTCCACCTGCACGCCCAGGCGGCGGGTGTCGTAGCTGATACCGGCCTGTTCGCCCGACCAGACGGGCGATTCGATTTTCAGTATGGCGTAGCCCGGGTCGGCGCCCTTGTTGGGTATGGGTAGGCCGGGCGGGATGGTGAGCGTGTAATCGGCGAAGTTGGAGCCTGGGGGCAGGATGACCTGGCCTATACGAGTGTCGTCTAAAGAGAGGGTCACTGTCAAGGGTTGGGTGCGGAGCGGCGGCTTGCCTTCTGCTGAGGGCGTTTCGGGGCGTAGGCGCAACGTGACCTTGCCGCCTTGCAGGCTGTCGTCGGGGCCGGACGGCCAGGGGACGCGCACGAACGCCTGCTGGCCGGTCCAGCGCCAGTTCGATGTATCCTGCTTGGCCTTCTCCTGGATGTAGAAGCCGCCTACGGTCCAAAGGTAGTCGTTGTCGCCTATGTCTATGCGGAAAGGCAGCGTAGGCGGTGGCGCGGGCGGTTGCACAGAGTAGACGCCCCAAGGGAGGTACGCAGACGATATGTTGGTCGGCTTCTGGTACTTCAATTGCTCAAGCTCAGGAACCGAGTAGGCCCAAGTGCTTTCCTCTTTCAGAGAGAGATCTGGGAAATGCAGCTTGCCGCCGTTCGCGCTCATCATCACGTACACTTTGTAGCCCTGCTGCTGCCAGCGTTTGACCACGTTCTCTAGCACTGCGTTATTGACGTTTGGGTAATCCAGGCGCACCACGAAGCTCTCGATACCGAAGGTGTATTGAAGGGGGGTTGCCACCACGTAAGGCTCGTCGCGCGCGTAGCTGAATAGTACCACAGACTTGGGCGGGAAGCGCGAGGCCAAGTCGGAAAGTTGGGCAACCGCGCCCCGCTCCTCGACGTGGGTTATAATGCCATCAGTTTTGGGCGGAATAGGCAGACTCGTGTACGGAAAAGGGAGACTTGTGTAAAGGAAGAAGATCGCCAGTGCGAGGGCCGCAGCCGCCGCCAACAACGCGCCCACCTGCCTGGGCCTGACTCGTGACCAGAGGAACTGGCACGACCACGCGATGCCAATAACGAGCGCGGGCAGGATGAGCGGCACGTAGCGACGCATCGAGTAGATGTAGTAGGGGTCGGTGAAGGTCTCCTGGATGAAGACAAGGCCGACCGCCAGCAGGCAGCCGAAGAAGAGGCCGGTGGCGGCGTTCAGCCTGGTCCATATCCAGCGCAGCAGGCCAATAACGCCCAGCACCATGCCGAAGGGCGACAGATACCAGCCGACACGCAGCAGGTTGTACTTGCTCCCCTGGTCCACAGGCGCGCCGATGTAGCTCTCCCAGGTGGTGGTCACGGCCTGCGGAATCGGATTGCCCGCCTTGTCAAAGCGGACGTTGGGTAACCAAGGGCCGACGGCGTAGTGGTACACAGCATACGCGCCCACTACCAGCACGAGCGCGCCTGCCCATAACCACCTATATCGCACGGCCAACCGCTCGGCGCGCACCCAGAGGGGGCGGATTCGCGGATAAAGGCGGTCGAGGGCGATCAGCAGCGCCACCCCCAGGTAGAGGGCGATCAGCAGGGGCGCCCACAGGCGGCGCACGTTTATGATGGTGTTGTGGTAGAGGTCGAGCGTGTACGGGAAGCTGAAGATGGAAAAGTAGACGAAGTATAAGCCAAGCAGGGCGGCCAGGCTCGCCACAAACCATGTATAAGGTCGCCGCCATCGCCGCGCCAGTCGCCAGTAGAGTAGGTAAAGCGGCACCGGCGCCAGGTAAAAGATGAAGTCGGGCCGGGCCAGGGCGATCTCACCCAGCGACACACCAGCTATACACCCCCACAGACCAGCCCACGATTGACGGGCGGTGTCGGTAGCCAGATTGCCCGTCGGTAGTCGGTAGTCGGTAGTCGGTAGCCGGTCTTCCCCTCCTATAGTGACAAGGTGGTCGCCCGCAAGCTGCATCATTCTGAGGAAGGCAAAGAAGGACGCGAAACCGAGCAGGCCCTGGATAATCTCGGAGACCGGGTAGCGGGCAAACCAGATCATTACCGGGCACAGCACGAGCAGGGCCAGCGCCAGCAACGCGGCCCCCGGCGTGAGGGCGCGCCGGGCGAAGAAGTAGACCGCGAGGACTAACAAGAGGGCCAATAGCGGCGTGGCATATAGCGCGCCCCAGACACCGAACAGCGAGTACATGAGGCCGATCCACACCGGATAGAGCGAATAGTGCTGGGGCACGACCAGGGCGGCCTTTTTGTCATACACGTAGAAGGCGGGCATACGGAGGCGGTCGAGCGTGTAGCGGTCGGGATTGAGGCCCTGCAACAGTTGCGCGCCCTCGCCCACATCGTCGTTGAGTTGGCGCATCAGGATGTCGCGCTGGAAGATGGCTCCGGTCCTGCCGAGGGCGATTCCGGCGTTGATGTAAGCGCCGGAGTCGAGAGCGCCGCGCAGCATCTCGGCCGAGCGCGAGAAGAGGCCAGCCGCGACCAGCACTAAAACAACCAACGCCAGACGTTGCAGTCGGAACAGGCGGCGGTCGCTCTCGCGTTGCGGGTATGGAGTGGGCAAGCGCAGCATATCGAATAGTGGTCGCCAGCGCCACGCAGCCTGACCCAGGAGGACCACCACCAGCAGCGAGAAGATTAGCGCCAACGCCAGGACGGTCCACCAACGAAACAGGCCCATTTCGGCAAGCAGGAAGCCAACCAGGCCGGTGGTCAGTACGCTCGCCAGTACCGCGGTGAAAAGCCATTCATCTCTGCCTGAAAAGAGATGCGGGGCGGGACGGCGGGCAGCCAGCGAGTTGAGCAGGGTCGCCCCCGGCACATAGAGCAGCAAAGGCAGGACTAACAGGCCCAGGAGCAGCTTGAGGACTTCTAGCACCGGGTTGGACGCGCCTCTTGTGCCCGCTGAGGTCGGCAGGCCGACTTCTCGTCTATCAACTGGACGAACAATTCCTCGGTCTGGGCGGCTATCGTGTCCCAGCTAAAGTTGTCAGCCGCCAATTCCGCGCCTCTCATGCCCATCGCCGCGCGCTCGACCGGATGGCCTGCCATCCAGGAGATGCGGTCTGCGAGAGCCGCTGGTTCGCCGGGGGGCACCAGAAAGCCGGTCTGCCCATCTATTACCTTGTCCGGGATGCCCCCTACCGCGCTGGCAACTACGGGCAGCGTGTGAGCCATCGCCTCTAAGGTCACAAGCGAGCTTCCTTCGTACAACGTCGGGTGGGCGAACAGGTTGCGCATCTCATACAGGTTATGCAGTTCGGGGTCACTCAGTTGCCCCGCAAAGTGGAGATGGTCCGCCAGACCCAGCTGCGACGCTAACTGCTGTAAGGCCGCCCTCAAAGAGCCGTCACCCACTATTATCCACGTCCAATCCTCACCGAGCGAATCCTTAGCGGCGGATAACGCGCGCAGCAGATACTCGAAGCCCTTGTTGGCTTCTAGGCGTCCGACGCTGATGCCTTTGAGCGCCGTGCCTGGGACCGCGAGCAAGGGCCAGCGCGCCGCCAGGTCTGACTGAATGTTTACATCAATATAGCTGCGCGCCTCATCGATATCCACGCCATTGGGTATCACAACTACCCTGGCGGGGTCAACACCGAGCAGGGCGGACACCTCGCGGCGGGTAGAGTGGTCGGTGGCGATCACGCGGTCTGCGGCGCGGCACCCGGTCCGCACCCACGCCCGAAAAGGCGTATATGCCAGCCGCTTGAGGGGGTCGCGCGCCTTGAAGTCCTCCATCCCCTGTGGGTTGGCGAGCATGGGCACGCCCCACTCGGCAGCGGCTCGCACGCCCCAGGCGCACAGTCCCTGGGCGTATATGCCGTCAATGTAGTCTTTGCGCGCGAACGCCTCCACGCGCCTTCCCATGTCTTCGACGAAGGCGCGGTAATTGGTCAGGCGGGCGGGTATACCGTTCGGGCGCAAAGGTAAGCGCCCGTAGCGGATCGCGTGGACCGTCAAGCGCCCTTTGGCGGTTGCGGGCACAGTGAAAGGCTGCCCCGGCGGGAGGGCGCGGGTGAATAGAGCCACGTCCACGTCGCGAGTGAGCAGGTGGCGGGTAAGGGCCGCGCCGGCGCGCTCCAGACCACCGTAACCGTGCTGAGGGAAGACCGCGCGCACGCAATGGGCTATCTTCACTTATGCTCTTGCCTCTCCAACAGGCTTATATAGAGAGCTTCCACTTCGGCTGAAACAATGGGTGCCGTGAATCTCTCCTCTGCTCGTAGTCTGGCCCCGGCGCGTAGCATCGCGTTGAACTGCGGGTCGCCGGTAACGCGCCTGATCCCCGCCACGAAGCTAACCATGTTTTCGGCGAGCCAACCGCTCCGGCAATGAGTGATTATGTCTCCGGTGCCGCCCGTGTCGAGGGCCACAATGGCCGCGCCCGTCGCGCAACCTTCCAGCAGCACGCGACTAAGCGGCTCCTGCCAAGCCGAAGGGAAGAGGAGGGCGGTGGCGTGGCGCATCAGCTTCAGTACCGAGTCGTTGTCCAGCCAGGTGTGGAAGCGAAAGTCGAGGCCGAGGCTGCGCGCCTCAGTTTCTATCTGGGGACGTAGAGGCCCGTCCCCGGCCAGCACTACGGGCAGTGTGACGCCCGAACGCGCAACAGCATCGGGAAGCATCTGCGCGCCCTTGTTCGTATCCCACTTCCCGACAAACAGTAAGTACGGGTGCTGCTGGGATATGTCGGCGAGCGGCCAGGGGCCAGAGAGCGCCCTCTCTACGCTCGGCAAGTCAACCAGGTTGGGGATGACGTGCAGTTTGTTCGTGGGCACACGCTTGCTCCTCGCAAGTTCGCCTTGTACGTAATGACTCACTGCTACCACTGCGTCGCACTGGGCCAACACGCGGCTGGCGCGCCAGGTTTGTAACCAACGCGCCAGGGCCGGAAACAGAGCGAGTTTGTCACCGCGTTGGCTAGCGCACGCTAAGTAAGAAGATAGAATGTGGCAATCCTTGCACTCGAAAGTATCACCGTGTTTAGCCATGAAGAGGCGGGTGCTGGCCGGGCATAACGGCCAGTAGTCGCGCACCGTTGCGATGGAGACAACCGACACCCCGTGGGCGCGCGCCTTTCGTGCCGCGACAGATGCGGCGGTGGCAGAAACTGCGTGCTGCCCGTGCAGTACGTCGGCCTCCCCTCGCCTGGCCGCTTCGTAAGCGTAACGGGCCAGAAGGCGCACGGCTCTTTGCTCGGACAAGACCTTGCCGACACCCGCTCTAGCAGCCCAGGCAGGAGGCGGAGGCACCAGCAGTTCGACAATATGCATCCCCTCGTATTGTACAATGCGCCTGGTGGGATGGGCCACGACTTCGACATAGCGAGGACGCAGCACCTGCACCGCGTGGCCGCGCGCCGCCAACGCTTTGCCCAGATAGAACGTGCTCCACCCGCTTCCGCCGCTGCCGGGGGGAAACACGTCGGTGACCAGCATAATCTTGAGGGGGCGGCGCAAGTTAGCAGGCATGGGTTATCTGCTTGAGAATGTAGTCGAGGGCTGCGCAATGGGCCTGCCAACTGTAGTGAGTGACCACCCTCTCGCGCGCGTTTGCCCCCAGGCGGTCTCGCAAATCCTTGTCGGAGCCGAGGCGGGCGAGGGCGGCCACCAGCTTGCTGAGGTCTCCTGGTGTGTAGAGCAACCCTTCCTGCTCGTGCCGCACGATAGCGTTGAGGGGTGGCACGTCTATCGTTACGAGGGGCAGAGACATGGCCATGTACTCGAAGACCTTGAGGGGCGACCAGTAGAAGCCGAACGTCCGCAACGGCGCGTGGGCGGCCAGGTCGAAGGGGGCCACGCCGATGTCTGACAGCGCCAGCAAGTCGGGCACGCGCTCGTGTGGCTGTGAACCTGCGAGCACGAAGCGGCCAGACGGCAGGCCCCACCCTTCAACTTGCTGCTTTAGTGGTTCAAACTGAGGCCCGCCCCCGATAGCCAGGAAGGCCAGATCGCTACCCTGTGACAAGAGGTGGCGCGCGGCTTCGGCGAAGTGCCCCGCGCCGTGCCAGGGCCTGAAGCTGCCGAGAAACGTGGCAACCGGCCTGCCCTCCTCCAGACCGATCTCACTTCGCAGTTGCGCCAACCGCTCGGCGTGGGCGGTGCGTATCTGCGGGTCGAAACGCCAAGTGTTCGCGCCCCAGGGCAGTTCGCGGACTTTCCGACGAGAGACCTCCGGCGGCACGGTTGTGGCAAGCGGCGTGATTATCGCCGTACTCCATTTGGCCTGCCGGACGGCCCAGCGCCGCATCGAGCCAAGCAGCAAGCTGTCGAGGCGGCTCTTGGGCGAGCCGGGCGGGTCGGTCATCGGCGCGTTCACTTCTAAGAGGACGGGAATGCGCCTCTTGTGCGCCAGCCAAACGCCCGCACCCGCGAAGTTGTAGAATCTCTCCATCACCACGTCGGGCTTGAATCTATCGAAGGCGACGGTAATTTTGGGCAATGCTAATAAAGCCATTTGCTTTGGAAGATGGATGGTTTGCAGCAAAACGTTGCAATCAAGCGGATTGTGTTGCCCTGGGGTTTTGCCGCCAGTGATGACCAGCAGCTCGTGGCCCAGCGCCCTCAGCCCACAGGCTACTTCTGTTACGTGGGTCCACCCGCCTGATGTGTCGCCCGCCTCAATCGCGCTGGCGATGTAAAGCACCCTCAAGGCGTGTCCTCGCGCCTGGCGAGCAGAAAATATGGCCCCGCACGCCACTTGCCGAAGAGAACCAGGTCCAGCCACATGAGGCCGGTCAGCAACAGCATAGCGCGATACATGACGCCTTTGCGGGCCAGCGCCGTCTTCACCGAGGAGCGAACCGCATCTTCGCCGCTATTCCCCACCACTAGCTCCTTTGTGCCAGGCTTGCGGAGCCTGTGTATCGCAGATTCCACCAGTTTGACCAGGAGGTTCTCAATCAGGCTCTGGAAGAGGCCGTTCCAGAAGACCACCCGCTCAACCCGGAAGCCGCATTCTGCCAGCACCCTTTCGAGATCACGGTATGTCGCCAGCGCCTTGATGTGGTCCGACTTGCGAAGGCGGTCGCGCGCGTCATCAATCAGACCTCTCTTGCCCAACCACCGCGACAGGATGCGCGCCCCTCGCACGATAAAGTCGAGACGCGAGCCTTCGCGCGTGTTGGAGAAGATGAAGAGCCGCCCGCCAGGGGCCAGCACGCGGTGGGCCTCGTTTAGATAGGCGATGATGCCGGAGAGCGGAAGGTGCTCAAGCACGTCTATGGACATGGCAGCGGTGAAAGCGCCCTCTCGGAACGGGAGAGCGCGGGCGTCGGCGCGGCAGAGGTCCACCGATTCGAGGGCCTCGCTAGCGAATAGCGGCGCGGGGTCAATGCCCACCGCCCAATCCACCTGCCGCCTGTTCCAGTAGACGAACTTGCCGTTGCCGCACCCAAGCTCAATCAGGCGGTCGCCGCTTTGCGGCCTGAGCATGCGCCGGATAGCGCGCTGGCGCACTCCCGCGCCCAGCAGGGGCATGGCGATCCTCTTGTAGTCCAACGCTGCCTCGAACTCGGCCTCGTGCGACACATAGAGCGAAGTGTGCGTCCTTTCATCGGGCGGCATGAGGTCTATATAGCCCGCGCGGTTCATAGAATAGAGAGTGCCACAGCGCGGGCATCTAAGCTTACTGTGATTGATTATGTCAAGTTGCTGTGCAGTTGCCAGCGCGGCCCGGCAAACCGGCGAGGTACAGACAACAGATTCTAGAAGCCGTTCAGAGATCAAAATGGATTCCCTTGACTACACGTATCAGAAACGAGCAAATACGGACTGCCGACTACTTACCACAACCGTGAGGATTCTATCATTCACCCGTGCCCGCGTCAACAGCCTCGCGTGGTGCGATAGAACTTCTGGCGGTCGGTCAGGTAGTCCCACAGGAGACCGGCCGCCCTGCCTGGTATCTCTAGCTGGCCGCGCAACGCGGTTGCCCAATCAAGGCCCTGGCGCTGAGGCGAGCACCAGAGGGCATATTGCATCAACAGGCCCCCGTTCCAGGCGATGAAAAGCGCGACCAGGCCGAGCACCACCCAGCGCGGCCAACCGTTAGCAAGCAGCCACGACAGAAGGGCGGCGGCACCCAGCACGAAGATAGCCGTGCTGTTGATGAAGCGGCGTTGGCCGAACGAACCGGCGCTCTGCCAGGTCAAGAAAGACCCCGCAACGTACACCTGCACCAGGAGCGCCACCACAAAAGCAAGCGTTAGCGCCCAGTCGCGCCGCCAGAGCAGCACCAGGCCAACCAACGCAAGCACTATGACAGGCGTCCAGGGTATCAGGCCGTGTTCGGGTGAGAATAGCACGTTCAGAAAGTTGGGCGATGTCCAGTCGAACTTGCTTGAGACCACCTTCGAGGGGCCGAAGCGTCCGGTGATGACCCGGTAGGCTATCAGTTGTGGGATAAAGACGATGGCGGCTGTCACGCCCATGATTACAAGGCTGAGGATGGTGCGGGCCAGGGTCTGTCGGAAATCGCTTTCGCGGGCACGCCATTTAATCAGCAGCGAGGCAGCCGTTTCTATAACAGGCACGATCAAGAAGAGCGCGTCTTGCTCGCGCACCAGCATCATTAGGCCCGCGCTCGCGCCGAGGAGCGCCCACTGACGAGTTGCGAGTTGCGAGTTGCGAGTTGCGAGTTGTGAATTACGAGTCCTGCCTTCTGCCTTCTGCCTTCTGCCTTCTGCCCCGCGCGTGCGCTGCCAATACCAGAGGAAGAGCGTGACGGTGAACAGCGACGTGGCGTGCGACCAGGGCGGGGCGATCACCGTGTAGAAGATCAGGGGCGTGGCGAGCCACATGGCAACTGTTGCCAGCGCCGACACACCTCGCCCAAAGAAGCGCTTCGCTATCAAGTAGCAAAGGAATAGACCCAGGCACCCATACAGATAGGACGTGTAGCAGATCGCGCTGATATAGGGCTGCGAGTACCCGTCAGCGGCGACCTTTGCCCCCACAGCGCGGGCCAGCAGCACGAAGCCGTGCGCCAACGCGAACGACGGCAGCCATAACAGGCCCGTGCCAATCGGCGCGACGTTGATCGGCAAGCCCGTTAGCGGCTCACGCTTTTGATACAGGTCGGTATAGATGTCCTTGAACTGGGCCGGGTTCGAGTTGTAGAAGTGCAGATACTGGTTGCTGAAATCGAGGTCGTGGTCGAAGAAGAGGGAGTGCGTGTAGGAGAAATACTCGATCTCGTCGCTGGCGTAGATGCGTTGTGTGACGAGAGGGGCAAACAACACGAACAGGACGAGCAACGTCAGTGAGCACCGAGTATCGGGCACCGGGCACCGGGGTTGGTTTTTATTAGTCGGGGGGGGGGGGGCGGTGGGCGGTACTCGGTGGGCACTGGCGTGCGCCCACTTTGTGGGGCCGCCGTGGTCGTCGCGGGC
>JBBSGN010000004.1:0-17842 GCA_038254085.1 Chloroflexia bacterium
AGGGATACTGATTTGCTCCACCTAACAGGGCACGTCACCGCCGTGCCCCTACATCAATATTTCCTCTACTCCTATTCTGAACAGTTACGATCCCGCCAGGTTCGACATCCCCGATTGTTGGTGGACCAAACGAATCCACATGGGCAACGTGGTGTATAATCGGTCTACCCGTCGCGGCGGGAATCTCTCATGCAGGCGCTGAATCATGCTCTCGCTTTCACCTACTGTTGTGGTCTTTCTCGGTCTAGGCACGGCTTATGCTCTACTGTTCCATCTATGGAGGGGGCGGAGCCTGCAACACCTGTTACTTTTCTGGCTGGTAAGCGTGCTGGGCTTTGGCCTGGGCTATCTGGCGTCTACAGTGTGGGTGGCCCACCCGCTCTCCCTCGGCGGCATCCCGGTGGTAGAGGCGTCAGGGGGGTCATTGGCGCTGCTGCTGGTTGCCAGGCGCTTCACTGTATGATAGAATGCTATGCCTGGTGTAGCTCATGCTACGATAAGGATAGATGAAGTCTAATACAATCTTGAGGTCACGCACATGAAGATAGTGTATATCGTTCTAGCCGCTATATTGGTGCTGGCGGCGTTGCTGCTCCCCATAGTTCTGCTCTTTATTAATCCGTTGCCCGGTAACAACTGGTTGGTGGGGGTGCGCGACACTGCCATTATCTACGTCGCCATGTTCCAGTGCGTAGGCGCGATACTCTTCATTGTGATGACCGCGCTGCTGGCCTTTATCGCCTTCGCTATACGCGATCATATCGTGCCCGCCCTACAGAAGGTTGATGACACGGCCAAAACGGTCAAGGGCACCGCCACCTTCGTCAGCGAGAGCGTAGTGGCCCCCATAATCAAGGTAGCCGGAGCAGCCGCCGGAGCGCGCGCTATGGTGCAAACGTTGGTGCGGCGCGAGCCTCCGAAAGCAGAAGGCGGTAAGAAGGGGGAAGGCAGTTAGCTGACGAACCAACTACCGACTACTGAAGGGAATCTGCTGTGAGGAATCTGCTGTGAGAAATAGACAGAGCGGCGACGCTAGCTTTCTGCTTGGCATGGTGATGGGGGTATTTGTGGGGGTGGCGGTTGCGCTGATCCTCTCGCCCCAAGCGGGTCAACAGGATTGGGATAAGCTAGACAACCAAGTAGAGCAGGCGAAAGAGTCGCTGGAAAGCAAGGCGGACGAGGCTAAAGATAGGGTTGAGGGCGCTGCGGAGGGAGCCACATCCTAGGTATGCTGCTGCTTTACCCATGCTGCTAAAGGACGGCTAACCCACCAACCTGCACCAGTGGCTATAAGAACCGGGACGAAAACGTAAATGATCCAGGCGATAGAGCCGATCTCGCTGTCAAACGGCCAACTCTGGTTCAACCCCTCAAGAACTAAAGCTCCTGCGCCAGCGATGAAAGCGCTAATGGCACCGAGGAATGCTAGGTAGAGTTGCTCATTCGACCTAGGACGAAAAGTTAAATGGGTAACGGCTGCCAGTACCAGACCGTCGACCAAGCCGAGGAAGAATCCTAGCAGCCCATCAAAGGCTAGGCCAGCAAGGAAACCTACAGGTGCCAACCATGAACCTCCTATAACGAACACCACTGTAACGTAGACAGCACCAAGAATTTCACCCAGGCACATGCCCCAGGCGATCATGCGCCAGACGATACCCCAGCTTAGTCGAAGCGCCTGCATAAGAGTTAAGCCTTTATTCTCTGAGCTATCATTAACTCCACTTTGTCAATATAACCTCGCGCCTGAAGAGCCGTATGGCAACCCAAATGACGGCGGACGCGGCAAGGGCCAACACGAAGGCCGCCGCCAGTACGAAGGCCGAGCTTAACACCAAGAAGCCGGTAACCTGGCCTAAAAGGACCCCCATTACAGGAAAAATCAACACGGTCGCTATTTGCTGCGCGGTCCGTGGGTCGCGCACACGGGACGACACGGCCACTGTCAGACCTATCGCTATCAGCGACATAAGGGGCGCGCACAGCAGGCAGGCCAGTACCCAGGGCAGGGTGACAATATGCTCGACCACACGCGGCGACAACGCCACCAGGGCCATGCCCCCCACGAAGGCGCTCGCCCCTATCCAGGTGATGAGCACCGCCGGGATAAAGGCGGCCAACGCTTTACCCACCAGCAACTCACTCACCCGGATGGGCGTCGCCAGCACAGGCTCAAGCGTGCGCCCGGTCTTTTCGCCCACGATAGAGTAAGAGGCTATCACGGCAGGCACGACAATGGGCATGAGCATGAACAGGATGGAGAACTGGCTGCCTATGACCGCCTGCTCTACCGCCTGGGTGTCGAGGCCCTGCAAGCCGCCCGCCGACACGATAGGCGCGGCTGTGCCCGTACCGCCTATCTTCACGTCAGGCCCCAGGTTGGGCGACTGGACGAGGGCCGAAGCCGCTTTGTGGGGTATAACGGCCACCGCCCAGGCGAGCAACACCGGCAGGATCGTGAAGAAAAGCGGCGGCAGCACCGTGCCGATTATCAACCCCCGCTCCTGGCGCAACTCCATCCACTCCTTGCGTAGTATCAGGGCCATCTTGTTTACAGGCGGCTCGTGGGTCTCAATTTGTGCGGTTTGGTTCATGGGTTGTTCCTTGTTGTTTGACGACGGACTACCGACTACCGACTACCGACTACTGCCGCCCTTACTCTTACCCACTGGCCGGAATGCTTTCCCGGCCATTAGGAGTAATGCCCAGCACTTCGTTTGTGTCGGCGTTGTGGCCTAGTAGCTCAAGGTAGACGCTTTCGAGGGTATTGACCAGGGGACCTACGTAGAGGATGGGCGCGCCCGCCGCAGCCAGGGTTTGCACCAGCAAGGGCGTGTACTCTTCCGGTTGGTCCATGCGGACGGCCAGGTCGCCGGTGGGCATATGGGTGTCGGTGTGAATGTCGGGATTAGGGTGCGCGCCGTTGGCGCCGTGATTGGCGGCGGACACATCGCGCACAAACTCGAGAGCGCGCACGGTGTCGAGCCAACGCACGGCATCTCCCCGTACACGAACGATAGTGCCGATGCCGTGCCTGCCTCCGCGCAAGCCGGTGAGGGTGTCCACGCGCAGCAGGCGGGTGCTGAAGATGCCCACCTGGTCGCACAAGATTTCGGCTTCGGGCATATTGTGGGTGCTGAGGAAGACGGTGCGGCCCTCGGCGCGAAGCTCCTTGATCGCGTGGCGCACGATGCGGGCGGCTTCCGGGTCGAGGCCGCTGGTCGGCTCGTCCAGGAACACCACCTGCGGCTGGTGGAGCAACGCTCTGCATATCGCCAGGCGCTGGCGCATCCCCTTAGAGTAGGCCGACACAGGCTCGGTCCTGCGGTCCCACAGTTCCATCAAACGCAGATACTTCTCGGCCAACGGAACGGCCTGGCGGCGGCTCACACCATACAGGCCCGCAAAGAAGAGAAGATTCTCCAGACCGCTCAACCGGACGTACAGACCCGGAAACTCTGTGAGGACGCCCACGTGGCGGCGTATCTGGGTGTTCTCCCTGCCAAGCTCGTATCCGGCCACGCGAGCCGTGCCGCGCGTGGGGTCAATCAAGGCAGACAGCATACGCACGGTGGTGGTCTTGCCCGCGCCGTTTGGCCCCAGGAAGCCGAACACCGTCCCCTGCGGCACATTGAGGGTGAGGTCCTCAACGGCAGGGCGGCTGTCGAAGAAGCGGGTCAGTTCGTATGTTTCAACGGCGTTTGCAGGCATGTCTTCGGTTAAGAGAACGTTTCAGGGAGCCTGGAAGTTTTCTATGCGGAAATCAATTGAGTAGCCTCTTTGGTTGGCAGGGCACTGCGGGTTTATCTACTGGGTGCTGCCAACCAAAGAGGCTACTTGATGGACGGGTGTTGGCCCCTTAGCCTTTTACCGACCCCGCAAGTAACCCCCGGATAAAGTACCGGCCCAGGAAGATATAGACGAGCAGGGTGGGCACCGCAGCGAGGAGCGCGCCTGCCATCTGGATGTTCCATTGCACGCTGAAACTGCCGGCCAGGTTGTTCAGGGCCACTGTGATCGGCTGCGATTCGGGGTTGTTCACCAGCACCACCGCGAACAAAAACTCGTTCCAGATAGCGGTGAACTGCCAGATCATCACCACGATGAAGCCGGGCAGCGAGATCGGGAACAGGATGTGGCGATACACGCCCAGTATACTCGCTCCGTCAATACGCGCTGCCTCCACCAACTCGGTCGGCACGCTGGCGTAGTAGTTGCGGAAAATCAGCGTGGTGATCGGGATGCCATAGATGATATGCACGAACATCAGCCCCAGCAGCGACCCGTACAGGTGAACGCTCTGCATCGTCTGCACCAGCGGGATCAAGACGCTCTGGTATGGAATGAACATCCCGAACAGGATCGCCGGGAAGATAATATTGGCCCCGCGAAACTTCCATTTGGCAAGCACATACCCGTTCATCGAGCCGAGCATGGCCGATATGAGGGTGGCAGGCACAGTCAGTATAATGCTGTTGTAAAAGTTGCCCGCCAGGCCGTTAATGGATGTGTTCTCGTTGCCGAGCCAGGCGTCGCGGAAACTGTCGAAGCCGATGCTGGTCGGCAGGTTCCACATCCGGTCCAGGCTAATCTCGGTGAAAGACTTCAGTCCAGTCACAACCAGCACGTACACCGGCATCAGATAGAAAGCGGCGAAGACCACCAGAATAGCATAGATAGCCACACGGCTGGCGCGAATCTGCGGGCGGCGGGGTTGCCGCACTGACGGCGTAACCGCGCTCATTGCTGCACCTCGTTGCGGAAGTTATAGATAAGATAGGGAATAATCAGCACGCTCACCAGCAAGAGCAGCACCGTTGCGATGGCCGCGCCTTGCGAGAAGTGACTGCCGGAGAAGGTGGTGTCATACATAAAAAGGGCAGGTACGTCGCTGGAGAAGCCCGGACCAGGCCCCGTCATGGACTTGGTGAGGTCAAATATCTTCAGCGAGATGTGGCCCAAAATAATTACCGCGCTGAGGGTGATGGGTTGTAACATGGGAAGCATCACCCGCCTGAAGACCTGCCACTCGGTCGCGCCGTCCACACGGGCGGCCTCGCGCAGCTCCTCCGGGATACCACGCAGACCGGCTAGGTACATAGCCATTACGTAGCCCGACATCTGCCAGACGGCGGCAATGTCCACCGCCAGGATACCTACCTTCGGGTCGGTGAACCACCCCGACTTAAGGAAACCCAGCCCAACCGCGTCGAACAGCAGGTTGACGCCCGACGAGGGGGTGAGGAGCCAACGCCAGGCAACGCCCGTGACGATGAACGAGATCGCCAGCGGGAACATGAAGATGTTGCGAAAGATAGCTTCGCCCTTCAGCTTTTGGTCGAGCAGCACCGCCAGCAGCAACCCGATGAAGAGGCAGGCGGCAACGAACACCACCGTGAACTCGAGCGTATTACGCAGGTCTATCTGGAAGCGCTCGGTCTGAAATAACCTCGTATAGTTGTCCAGACCCACCCAGGTAAAGTCAGGCGCGAAGTCGTTCCAGTTGACCAGCGATATATACGCAGTGCGCCCAATAAAAACGTACACAAAGATCGCTATCGCTAGAACAGATGGGGTGATCAGCGCGATAGAGATTACGCGGTCACGGGTGATAACGCGGCGACGCGGAGCGGTATAAGGGCGCGCGACTGAAATCGCCGAGTCCGGGCGTGCGTGGTTCATAGGCGTTCTCCAGGCGATAACGGACGAAGGACGACCGACGACCGCAGTAGTCAGTCGTCCTTCGTCCTTCGTCCCCAAACTACTTACAAACTCCCGCTTGCTTGCAGGCGTCGGCAAGCGCAGCCTGGGTCTTGCTTACGTCCTGCGAGGTCACGAAGCTGTTGATTGCATCGGTGTAGGATTGCGCCCAACCGTCTTTGGCAGCCGCGCCGTGTACCACGCTCGGTACGATGGTGTCTTTCTTCCAGTCGGTGATTGCAGACTGTAGATAGGCGTCGTAGTCGCCCTTGCCCGCGTCTATGCGCGCAGGGATCGAGCCTTTGAGCGGGTTGAAGGCGTCCTGGCCCGGCTCGGAGCCGGCCAGCTTGAGCCAATCGAGCGCATTCTGGCGGTCCTTAGCGCCCTTGGGGAGCGCGAAGGTGTCGGATAGCGCATCGTATATGCCCGCGGTGCCGGGGGTGTTAGCCCAGCCATAGTCGGTAAACTTCTTGGCCTTGTAGTCGGCGTCAACCCAGTCGCCCATGATGGTCATACCGGCCTTGCCCTGGATAAGGAGGTCGTTGGCCTGGTCCCAGGTGAGGGCGGAGTGGTCCGAGTTGATATAGCCGAGCATCTTCTTGAAGTTGTTGAGGGCCTCGGTCACTTTGGCGTCGTCCCACTTGGTCGCGCCGGTCCACAGGCCCTTGTAGCCGTCGGTGCCAAGTGTGCCGACCAGCACCGTCTCGAACAGGTGGGCCGAGGCGAACGGTACTTTGTCGCCCAACGCCAGAGCGGTGACGCCCTTGGCCTTGAGCGCATCGGCAACCTTGAAGAAGTCGTCGAAGCTGGCAGGAGCGGTCAGGTTGTTGTCCGAGAAGACCTTCTTGTTGTACCACAGCACGTTAGCCCGGTGAATATTCACCGGCACCGACCAGAAATGGTTGCCACCGGAGGCGTCCTTGGGGTCGGGGCCGGAAACGATGTCCAGCACACCCTTCGGGAAAGCCTTGTCGAAACCCTCGGACTTGTACAGGTCGTCCAGCGGCTCGACCTGCCCGGCAGCTACGTAGCCATCGAGCAGTTCGTGTCCCATGTGTACCTGGAAGGCATCGGGCGGGTTGCCGCCGAGCATCCGGGTCTTCAGCACGGCTTTGGCGTCCGAGCCTGCCGCACCGGCCACCGCCTGGTTGATAATGTCAACGTTGGGGTGGTCCTTCTTGTAGAGGGCGTACAGGGCTTTTAGGCCTGCCTCTTCGCCGCCTGTGGTCCACCAGGAGAACATTTCCAGCTTGCCCCCACCGGCGTTGGCGGCGGGCGTGTTGCCCGACGGCGCTGGTGTAGCAGCCGGCTCGTTAGTCGTGCCGCAAGCGGATAGCAACGGCATAGCTACAACAGCGAGAGCGGCCAACCAGGCCATTCGTGATTTTATGGTTACCATATCTTCCTCCTTGGGTCTTCCTCTCTGGGTTATAAATAGGTTCCGGTCGCAGGCCGATAAGCCGCACCGGATAGCGCCTTTGCGGTTCGTATGCTCACAATTGACAATGCACGAGCGAACTGAGTGTTATATCCCAATACCACCCCCTTCTACAAGTTGATAATCCTCCACTGTAGGTGTGGGGCATAGAAGGCCGAATGTCAAGACAGGCCCTGCGCGGTCGCACCAGAGGTTACTGCATTATACGCGTATTACCCATGCTGTCAAGTATCAAGCTGTGGGAGGCAGGGCGGCTTCTAGTACCTTACCAACTAAACATCAAGAGTATTAGACTGAACGGGATATAGGCGCCTGAGCTTGATGCGAGCATCAGCCGTGGTGAAGTGCCACCTGACGGTGGTGTGAGCCTCATTGCGGGACTGCTCCCATGCACCTGTTTCAGTTGTGAGCGTCTGCTGGTCGGGTATGCGCCGGTTCAGACACTGCAACTGCAACACCGACAGTTCAATCTCTGCCATATTCAGCCAACTCCCGTGTTCAGGAGTGTAGTGCCACTCGATGCGAGAGGCTATGCGCTCTGCTTCTTCAGGTGCAAACGCTTCGTACAGCACCCAAGGCCCATGCGTATTGAGGTTGTCTACCACCAGCACAATTACCTCAGCGTCTGGATACCGTTCATCTGCCATGATACGTAGCTGCTCGGCGAAGTCCGCCTTGGTGCGCCTGTCGGTCACCCTTACCCATCGTTTGCCTGCCAGTGGCTCCGTCATCATGAAGATGTTGGCTGTGCCTTCTCGTTTGTACTCGTAGTCTTGCCGGGCTACCCTGCCAGGCTGCATGGGCAAAGGCGCACGAGTGGATAGCTGTGAATGAAGCTCCTTGCTCTTCTCGTCTATACACACCTGCGGTCTGCGGGGGTTGTAAGGGCGTGTATACACTTGTAGCACATCTTCCATCTTGGAGACGAAGCGAGCATTGGGCTTGCCGGGTGGGCCTGGTATGCACCATTGCTTGTGTTTCAGCCAGGGCTTGAGTTCGTTTTTTTGAGCGTGTAGTACACTGCTTGGTCGGATATTGTGTCTATGTACTGTAGCTCCACCATCTTGTCGGCAAGCAACTGCAAGGTCCATCTGCCCCTACCTTGTGGTGGAGTTGAGCAGGCCAGCATCGTCAGATGGGCCTGCACTTCTCCGGTGATGCGAGGTGGTCGGCCAAAGTGGGGCTTGTCGTACAAAGCTCTTTGCAAACCGTCTTTGTGGAAGTGGCGGCGTACCGAGTATATTGTGGCTGGGCTGGTATGCAGGGCTGCTACTATCTCGGCCTCAGATTTGCCTTCCTGGCTCAACAGCAGTATGCGTGCTCGGGTCTGCACACGGGCAGCAGCGTTACCCGTGCGGATCAGTGCTTTCAACTCGGCGCGCTGCTCGCCGCTCAGTTGGATTGGTTGGGCTGTTCTCATGCCCCAACTATACCATAGCTCTTGATGTGTTGTTGGAAAGGTACTAGTTCGTAATTGCCCGCGCTGATATCCTTCCCGCGCTGACATGCTCGTACACCTCCAGGGAGGCGCGGGCGGCGGTGTCCCAGGTGAAGAGGGCGGCGCGGGCGGGGCCGCACCTGCGAAGCTCTTCGCGCAGGCAGGCGTCTTTGTGCAGGCGGTACAGAGCGCCCGCCAGTTCGTCCACGTTTAGTGGGTCAATCAGCATGGCCGCGTCGCCCGCTACCTCGGTCAGCGACGACGAATGCGATGTGACCACCGGCGCACCGCAGGCCAGCGCCTCAAGCACGGGCAAGCCGAAGCCCTCGTATAGCGAGGGGAAGGCCATCGATTCGGCCAGCGAATAGAGAGCGGGCAGGTCCTCCGACGGCACGTAGCCGGTGAAGATTACATCGCGCGCAAGGCCAAGCCGCTCTGCCTCGGCGAATATTGGCGCGCAGTGCCACCCGGCCTGCCCCACCATGACCAGTTTGTGCGGCAGCCCGCGCTTTTTTAGCTGCGCGAACGCCTGTATCAGCCGCACTAGGTTCTTGCGCGGCTCTATCGTGCCGACGTACAGCACGAACGGGCCGTAGAGACCGTAACGTGCTAGCACAGTGTCGAGGCGGGCGCGGTCGGTGATAGGGTGGAAGGCGGGCGACACGGCGTTCATTATTACCCTCACCTTCTTCTCAGGGACCTTCAGGTAGCGCACGATGTCGTTGCGGGCGCTGTTCGATACAGTGATGATGGCGTCGGCCCGGCGCGCCACCTTGGGTATGAGCGTGCGGTCCAGCACCAGCTTCTTGAACTGGTGGAAGCGCGGGGTAATAAACACCGTCATGTCGTGTATCGTCACCACCGAGGGGCAATCGCACGCCATCGGGGCAAGGTAATTGGTGAAATGGCAGACATCGGGCCGCACCCTGCGAAGCGACAAGGGCAAAACGGCCTGCATCCACACCTGGCGTACCGGAAAGAAGCGGCCATGCACCTCCTCGCTGCCCAACTGCTCCCAGATAGGGCCTATATCACGGTTGGAGAAGAGCACATAGCGATGCTCAGGCGCAACCTTCATCACGCTCGACATGAGGTTCTCTGTGTAGTACCCTACACCCGATTTGTGCCCGTGCAGGGCGGATGACTCAAATCCAATTATCATAGTAAGCTATCAGCTATCAGCACTCGGTTGTCCGTCGTCCGTCGTCGGTGGTCGCAACGGCAAGCAGGAACCAAAACACCACATAGATCGGGGTGGCAAACAGGAAATAGTCGGCGAAGCCATGGAAGAAGAAGGCTACCAGGCTGGCGGTGGCCCCCAACACCAGCACCCAGGTGGGGTTTACGGGCCGGTGCAGCACGTTGCGGGCCGCCCGCCATAGCGCCAGGCCGGTCAGCCATAGGAAGGCCAGCCCGCCCAGTATCCCCAGGTTGGCAAACATCTCGACGTACATGTTGTTCGTGAATATATTCTTGTTCCAACTGCTTACCCCCGCATATTTGCCATACAAGTTGCGGAAGGCGTCCGGCCCCACCCCCGTAAGTGGGTGAGCCAGGAACATCTTCAGCGCCACCCGCCACAGCCTGGTCCGCTCTACGGTCGAGTTGTCGGACGCGACCACGCTTGCCACGTCCAGAGGGCTGCCAATATCGAGGCGGGGCTTAGGACGGCTCGACGCGGAAGATGCGGCTATGTTGTAGACGGTCATGTCACCCACCATGCCTTTCTTGAGAGTGAACCAGGTGACGTGCTCTTGCGCAAGGTCCCATTCCAGATAGTATTGCCCGGCCCTGGGCGGCGCTTCCACTATCGCATCAAAGCTCACGCTCTCACCGGGATTGACATCGCGCGGCAGGCCGGTGCGCGCCCCCTCGTAGAAGATATATTGGCTCTTGTCGGGACTCAGCCAGTGATAGCTGAGGTGTACCGGCAGCGCGCTGTTGGCCGACCAGATCATCACGCCGTCGTTGCGCAGGGTCACAGGAACCGTTACTACGTCGCCCACCGCAAGCGCGGGCGCGGGTTGACCTGCCCGCACGGTGGCCTTGTACCAGTTTGTATCGTTCTCAGTAGTTAGGCGAAGTCGGAACATTGGCTGCGTCGCAAAGATGAGAATTGCCCCCAGGGCCGTAAGCGCAACTGTTAATACGGCGGCACGTAACAGTACCGGCGTTACCCACCTATCAACGAGAGACCGCCGCCGCAAGAGCGCCACCACCACGAACACGCCCAGGGCCACTATCCCCCCTGCCAGCGCCGCCCGGCTAAAGGTCAGCAAGAGGGCCATGAGCAGCACGGTAAGCAAAAGGCAGAAGGCAAAAGGCGGTAGCCACCTAGTCCTGCTTTCTGCTTTCTGCTGGTTCTTGAGCTTCACCCAATTCAGGCTTTCTGCCTGCCAGAAGACCCATAGCGCGACCAGCACCGGCAGCGCCATCTCGAAGTAGACGGCGGCTCCGTTGGCGTACTCAAAAGTGCCGCTCAATCTCAGCAGGCCGCCTACGGTTGTGGGCTGTGGCTTGAAAGCTCGCAGCCAGGGTTCGATGTTGAACCAGGGGGCCACTTCGAGCAGACCCGCCACCGCCGACACCAGAGCCGCTCCCACGAAGGTCGCCAAGGCCAGCATGAAGCGCCGCCCGCCCCTTAACACTTCACAGGCCGAGGCGTACACAAGCGCGCCCATGATCAAACGGTAGATATAGGGCACGCCAAGCGATTTATATTCGCCGAACAGGGTAGAGACGATAGCAGCCAGCACCAGGGCCACGATTGGCAGCAACAGAGGCAACCTCACGAAGCGGGCGCGCGCGTCAGGGTCAGCCACCATGTTGAGTACCCACGCAGCGCCGAGCAGGAACAGCGCCACCTCCAAATTGGTGAAGGTCGCCCACAAGAAACGGCCCAACGGTGGGTATCCCGCCTCGAACGGACTCATCGCCAGCACCAGCAGCAGCGCCCCGAAGAGCAGGCGGCTTGAAACGGAGAGCGACCGACGACCGACGACCGACGACGGAGGGTTTAGGACCACTGTTGGACTTGCGGGCACGGGTGGAGGACTATAGACTATGGGCGATCTGCTATATTTATTCATCACGTTTCACGTTTCGCGCATCAACGGTCGTCGGTCGTCCGTCCTCCGTCGTCGGTCGCTCAGCAACGCTCGCCCCATCGCCCACCCGCACAGCGCGAACAACGCCAACTCAGTGACTACTGTCGTCACCGCAGCGCCCGCTACACCCAGCACGGGCAGAAGGGCCAGGTTGCACACAACGTTCACGACCAGGGCTACGAGCGTGAAGGCCGCGTACAAGTGAGGTCTATCCATAGCAATTAGCGCGTGGGTCAACCCGTAATTGAGGAACATCGGCACGCAGCCCAGCGCCAGTATTTGCAGCAGAGGAGCCGAGGGCGCGTACTCGACCCCATATAGCAGCGATATTACGGGCGCGGCCAGCAGCACCAGGCCCACCGTCACCGCGACACCCAGGCCGAACAGCCACAGTAGAGTACGCCCAAGCAACTCCTTCATCTTGCCCGCCCCGCCAGACAGCCCGCTTAAGCCCGAACTGGCCTGGGCCAGCAGAGGGAAGGCAACCGCCAGCGCCACTCCGGGCAATATCAGGCTAGGCTCGAACAGCTTGTACGCCAGGTTATAGAGGCCGAGTGCGTCGCGCCCTACCAATGGCGGGATCAACAGGTTGTCCGCCCGGAACGATACGATGCTGAAGACAATGCCGATCCCCACCGCCGTGTACTGGTGCGCCGAGGCTCGCCAGTAGACCCAATCAGGTCGCCAGGTGGGCCGCACGTAGCGCACCAGGCGACTATAGCTGAGGACAATCGCCGCCAGCATAGCCAGGTTGCTTGCCACCGCCAACCCCCACACCCCCGCACCCATGTAAAGCAGCCCCACGCCAAGCAGGAGATTGGCGGCTCGCCCGACCACGTTGGCAACCGCCTCGTTCTTTAAGCGGCCAATCGCCCGGAAGCAGTACGACAGGTAATCCAGCCCGGTCATCAGCACCATCGCCAGCCCAATCAGCAGGAGCGCGCCCTTGTTCCCTACAGGCTCCAACAAGACCAAAGCGGCCATGAGAGCCAGCGCCACCAACGACAGCGCCCCCTTGACGGCCAATCCCCCGCCCACCAGCCGGGCGGCTGCCGCCTCGTCGGTGAAATAGGGCCGTTGCGTCGCGCCCGATATCGCCAGGCGGGCAAGCTCGCGCTGCACGAACAGCTGCAGGCCGAAATCGGCTACCTGGGCCAGCATGTAGCCTATACTGAGGGCAAAGGTGAAATCCCCGAAGTCCGCCGCGCCCAGTTTGCGCGCGGCCACCAGCAACAGCACATACTGAAGCAACCTGCCCAGCAAGTCGGAGCCTAGCTTCCAGCCCATTCCTCTCATAGTTGCGAGTTGTGAGTTGCGAGTGGTCAGTAGTCGGTTGTCGGTTGTCGCGCACGCGATATAGTAATACGAGCCGTGTTTCACGCCAGGGATGATGGGGGATGGGAACCACAATCAGCCTAGCACGCATCATGCGATACATTTGATCCGTTTTGGTCATTGGATTGTATCATAATTAGACGACATGATGAGGGCATAGCTATGAGGCTTAGGGTCCGGCGGGATAAACGAGACAAAGAGAAGGTGCGGGCGGTCCGTTCGCCTGGGCTTGCCCTGGATATTGAGCTTGCATCGGGGATGGCCGAGGGCGACCGGCAGGCGCTGACTCGTCTGGTGGACAGGCACGCAGGCCCATTGTACAGATACGTGGCGCGCCGCCTGGGTCCGGGCCACGAAGCGTTGGTGGAAGAGGTGACCAGGGCGACATTTGGCGATGCCCTACGGAGGATGCGTCCGTACGCGCGTGGATGGGCCAGCGTGCCGATGCAACTGTGGCTCATCAGGCTAGCTAACCACCACCTGGCTCGTAAGCTGAAGAGGCCGCAAAACGCGCCGAACACAGACCGCGTAGAGAGTGCAGAACTACAAAGGTTGCGAGCGGCGATGGCCGACCTTCCCTCCCGCCAACAGGCGGCCATCTCGCTGGCGCTGTTCGAGGGGCTGGACGCAGCCGAGATAGCCGCCTCGCTAGGAATAAGCCCCGCCCGTGCCATGCGACTGCTGCGACATGCACTGCGGCGCGTAGGCGAGCAAGAGGCTACAAGCCGGGAGGCCACTGGCGGTGGATAACCTCCGCAGGTTGCGCCTCTCACGCTATCTGCCGAAGGCCGCGCCGCCACGCAGGGGCATGGGGGAGGCCGGACCCCCCGCCTTTCTGCGCGGTGCTGACCGCAGGCTAGCCGCCGCCCTGGACCAACTGCGCGCGGGCGTGCCGCTCAACTGGCGGCAGATGGAGGACGACCCCGAACTGGCGATCCTCTCGCGCTTGCAGGACGTAGCCCACGAAGGAAGGAATAGCGCGCCGGAAGAAGCGCCCGCTGTCCTCAAGGCCACCATCATCGAAGAGCTAGCCCCACGCCTGCCCGAACCAAAACCGCAGCCTGTTGTCGTTCAACCTAAACCCCTGGCGGGCTTCTCGGAGAGCGTGCCGGTGCTTACCCAGGTGGAAGATGAGATACCTCCCCTTACTGTCAATGTGCGCCTGATTGCGGCGGTGGTGGGCGGCGTGGTCCTGCTGTTGCTTGGCTTGTGGGCCGCAAGCAATCTTTCGCATACATCGTCGCCGCCCACTTTCGGTTGGATCGAGGTGCGCCAGGGTGGCCAGATCATATCCCGGCAGCAACGATCAGCCTCTTTGCAGGCCATACAATGCCGTGTGCCCGGTTCCAGGAGCGCATCCGGCCAAGTCAGGTTCTGGCGCACGCAATCGCTCCAGGCGGCGCAGGCCGATGCAGGCTTTTCGATAGCGTCCTTACCTGTTAGCATGACCGTGCCTTCCAGCTACACGCTCGTGCTGGCGAATGCCTCGCTCGACCCCTGTGACGGGAACAACTTTCAGCCGTCCGATCCGGGGGCGATGGCCAAGCTACAGTACCAGGTGAGCCATTGGCTAATCCCACCTACTTCTGCGGCTACGTCCACCGGGCCGTTCGACAACATAAGGAGGATAGCGACGGAGGTAACGCCATTGACGCTGTTCGAGATGAGCCGCCAGACGGCCTCTATAGATGTGACGAGGGGCACGTGGAAGGAGATGCAGGCGGGCGCTATTCATGGCGTCTATTGGCGTGGCGGCCCCTACCGCGACATTGAGGGCATAGAGTGGATTGGCGACGTAGAGGTGCTGATGATCGAGCGCGGTGACATGGTTATGACCCTCGTAACCCAGGCCAATCAAGGCGTCACCGAAGAGAGCCTGCTGGAGATGGTGAAGAGGGCGGAATGAGGGGCAGTCCACCGGGCGGCGGACGATAGTCGTCGGTAGTCGGTCGTCGGTCATCCGCCCGTTGACACCTATCTCCGCGCCAGTATACAATCCTCCCTGTGGCAGACCACCGACTACCGACCACCCACTACCCACTACCGACCATCGCCGTCCGGTCGGCTGCCTGGCTCGCGCTGGGTGTGCTGGCGCTTCTGCTCGTGGGGCCGTTGGTCCGCTTCGTTAGCGCGTCGTCCGGCTGGCTGGGCTATCCCTATCCCCGCTCAGGCTCCGAGGGGCTGGTCCTGTACGAGACGCTACTGGTCAAGCGTGGCGGCGATATCTACGCTCCTATCACACCTGAGCGCTTTATATCCGGCCCCTACCCGCCTGTTTATTACTGGCTGGCTGCCTCGCTCCTGCCCGGGTCCCTGCCCGACCTCACGCACCCGGGCGATGTGGCCTCTATCTTCCGGCCAGGGCGCTCGGTGTCGCTCGTCGCCACCCTGCTGGCGGCGGTGCTCGTGCCTTTGCTGGTCATCTTCGAGGGGGGCTACCGGAGGAGCAAACGAACGACCTTACTGGCCGCGTTGAGCGGTTTGTTGGGCGGCGCACTGCTTCTCACCCTGCCACAGGTGCTGGTGTGGGCCACCCGCTTCAGAGGCGACATGTTGATGATAGCCCTCACGGTGGGCGGGCTTACCTGCATCGCGGTGGGGGGGTCCCCCGCTCGTGGGCAGGCCCGGAGGATGTCGCCCTGGCTGGTTGTGGGCGCGCTGCTGTTCGCGCTGGCCTTCTTCACCAAGCAGACAGCGCTGGCCGGTCCCCTCGCCGCCGCTGCTTATCTTCTCCTGCGCGACTGGAGGGCGGGCCTGCGCTGGTGCGCGCTCATGGCCCTGGTGGTGATCCTGCCTTTCGCGCTGCTCGACCTGGCAACAGGGCATTGGTTCTATCTGAAAATGGTCGTGTACCACTCGCTGCCCCTCAGCCAGCGCACCCTCACGCGCCTTCTCCACTTCGCCTTCTGGGACGACCAGTGGCCCCTTATCCTGCTGGCGGGCGGCTACACGCTTTACAGGCTCGGCCAGCTATGGCGTGCTTGGAGGCTGCATACAGCTTATGGGGTTCCGATGCTGGTGCCCCTGCTCGCGCTGGCGTCTCTGGTGACTCTGCCTAGCGGCGCGGTGGTAGGAGCCGACCACAATCACCTGCTCATGCCGGGGCTTGCGGTTTGCGCCTGCGTGGGCGCGCTGCTGGCGGCTGTTCTCGTGAGGGTCGAGCGTATTCGTATAGAGAAGATAGCGCCGTTGGTCGCTGGGGCGGTCTCGCTGCTGCTCGTGCTCATCTACCTGGCGTTCACGTCCGCGCCCACGCCCTGGTACGGCCCCGACCTGACCCTGCCCAATACCCAGCAGCAGGAGCAGCTACGCAAGATAACCCTCAATGTGCGCCAGAACCCTGGCACGCTCTTCTACTCGGACGACCCCGGCATACTGGCGCTGGCAAGCAAAGAGACGCCTTACGACGACCCATTCACCATGACCGCTCTGGCCCCGCAAGGCCGTTGGGACGAATCGGCGTATCGGAATATGCTGAGGCAAGGCAAGTTCAGTCTGCTCGTCCTCTCGTGCGATGTCAACGCCTCGCCAAACACCTGCCGCGCCGACACCTTCACCCCCGGCATCCTTGAGGCAATACGAGAAGGCTACCGAGTGCTATTCCGGGATGTGCTCTTCACCTATGTTCCCAAATAGACTTGTAAAGCGTGAAACGTAAAACGCAAGGGCCTGTTCTTACGTTTTTACGTTTTACGTTTTACGAGTCTACCTACCCCAGGCCGCCCACTGCCCATTCTTTACTAGCGTAGTCATAGTAAAGGTGTCTTCGCTTAACTCTAGAGTCGCTATAGACAGGCCAGTAGGAACCCATTTGGGGCCGAGAGGATCGCCGGTGAGGTTGCCCGTTTCGACCACCAGGCGGTCTCCGCTGGGCGCCCATGAGGGGTTGTTGGTGAAGGCGGGTAGGGACGGCAGTTCGTGTCCATCACGCTCTCTGATCCCAACTTGCGGCTCGCCCTGGGGTGTGTGGCTACGGTAAGCCATCAGGTCGCCGTCGGAGCCTAACGAAGCGGGCGACCAGCGCGGTCCCGGCCCCTCGGCGTACTCGCTCAGGCCCGTGCCTAAATAGTGCTTGTCGTTGCGGAAGGGGGTAGGCCCGGCCTCGATCACGTCGTACAGAACGAGCGCGCCGGTCAGCGTCTCCGAATAGAGGAGGGTGCGGCTGTCGGGCGACCAGTCAGGCTCGCCACCCGGTATGTCGAGCCTATCTTCTGGGCGGTTAGTGAGAGGCCAGCGCAACAGTCGCATCGGCGTGTTCACCTCGGAGACCAGCACCCAGTTAGCGTCGGGCGACCACCCAACAGAGCGCTCGAAGACCGGCCCGCGTCCCAGTGCGCTGGCGTTCATGGTCGTGATAGGAGTGGGCTTGCCGCCCGCAGCCGGGATTGCCCACGCCTTCTCGCTGCCCACCGTAGTCTTGTCGTAGGCGATATAGCCCAGCAGCGACCCGTCGGGACTCCAGCCGAGTCTCTGCCGTTCGGCCAAATCGCCCGACATCAGCTTGGTGGGGCTACCTCCCGCAGAGGGTATAACGTAGAGGTCTTGCCCCGACACCCAGGCCACCGTCCTGCCGTCGGGCGCGGGCTGGGGCGTGCTGTTGACCGGCAAGGTGGACAGTTGTATCTCTCCCGATCCGTCGGGAGAGACCCGCCACAGGCCGGACGAGCGGGCAAAGTAGATATGGCCTGGCGGCCCGGCCAGAGGCGTGAACCCCCGCTCAGGCACTGAGCGCACCGGCGTGAGGATCAGCCGGGAGGCCTCGTTCTCCGGGTTCTGCGAGCCGGGTGTGGCGGTGGGCAGCTCCGGTGGCGGCTTGGGCACGTC
>JBBSGN010000005.1:0-17500 GCA_038254085.1 Chloroflexia bacterium
GGTGCGCTGTTCGGGGTGGCGGGCCAGATAGCGCGCGATGTCGGCGGGAAGCTCTTGTCCTGAAGTAAGGGCTTGCAGGCACTCTTCTAGCAAATCTTCGGTACGCATGAGTAGCGTCAATTCTCCCTGGTTCTGGGGCTCTTTGCAGGAGGATCGGTCTAGGCGACTCACCCCCGATGAATAGTGCACCCCGACCTAGAATCTATGTTGAAGTCGGGTCTCTGTATTTTGCCACCTTTTACAACGGGTTCGCAAGCTGTTTGTTACGTATTATGCAAAGTGGTTTGGCGGGTAACGACGACGGACGACCGGCGAAATGAGTGCCGTCGTCGGTCGTTACCGCAACGTGAAGCCAACCACGCCTTCGAGGCCGGACTGTTGGGCCTGGATTTGGAAGAGCCACGTGCCGGTGGGAGCAGAGGGGAAGACCTGGCTAGGGACGAGCGTGACGCTGAGGATGCCGGTATTGTCGGCGCTGTAGCGACCATTGTTGGAGCCATCCGGGTAGACAGCTGCGCCGGTCGGATCGGTGAATGTGACCTGGACGGCTTCGTTCGGGGTGAGGCCGGAGGCTGTGAAGGTGAACTGACCGTCTGGAGGGCCATAGCCTGGGTGGACAGAGAGGACCAGGCCGCTTGTGGGTTCAGTGGGCACGACGGGCACGGTGGAACTGCCTTCGGGCGTGCCCTGTGGGAAGGGCGTGGGGTAACGGGTGGGCGCGGCGGTGGGTATCGCGGTATGTTGTGTGGCGGTTGAGGTCAATACGGGCGGGCGCGTGGAGGTCGGTGTGATGTCGGGACTGGACAGAGAGAAATAGGCAATAGATTCGTGGTTGCTCGCTTTGCCATGAAAGGTAATAGCCCACACGCCGGGAGTGAGGCCGAGCGTGGGTATAGGGATGTCGGGGATAGTGCCGTCGGCAGCAGCCTGGGGATTGACACCAGCATCGCTGGCTGTGCCGTCGGGGGCGGTGAACCAGGAGACAATGCCTTCGCCCGGTCGGAAGCCTTTTATGGAAGCGAACAGGGGTGTGCCTACAGTTGCCGCAAGAGGAGATATGGTAGCATCAACGGCGGGCGGCAGGTGGGGCACGGGCGTGCCCACCGGCGCTAGGGGCGTGGGGAGCGGTCCTCCGTAGAGCCAGCGATAGTAGTGCTGGCCGACGTTGCCCATCTGCACCTGCCAGCCGGTGGGGAAGGCAGGCATGTAGGCAAGGGAACGGCGCTCGTATAGCTGGAAGAGCGCATCATAATAGATGCCGTTGATTTTTATCCGCGCCCAGTAAGGCTCGGTGGTGGGATAGCCCATGACGAAGACCCAGTTGGCGAGGGTCTGGCCGTCCAGGGTAGCGCCGTTTTGCTCGACCACGCCTTTGAGGTTGAGGAAGTCCCACATGGCCTTGGGAATGTTGTGGCCCGTTATGTCAACGTAGGCGGCGAGGCGCGCGCCTGGATAAAGGCCGAGGGCGCTGCTGCTACCCACCTGGCCTGCGCGATTGATGATGGCAGTCGCGGCCAGGCCGGTGCGATTCGGAGCGCGGTTGGCCCCCGGTGCTATGATCGAGGCCACCGGGCGGAAGGACGTGTAAGTGGGAGCGTCGGGGTCAGCGACGAGGCCGTCGCCACCAACGGCTATCTCGGCAGGGCGCTTCTGGACGAACTCTTTGTCGCCCACCTGCTGCTTGCCGGAGACCATTTCGGCCACCAGCAGGCCCGTGGTGACGAACCACTGACTTGAGCGGTCGCCGGACGGGTTGTTGATCTCCATGCGGGCCTTGTCGAAATATTGGACGGGGCGGGTGCCGGTCTTGCTGCCGGAGTATGGCTCGTTGGCAATCTTGCCTGGCTGTGGCCCCCAGTACCAGCTCCGATGCGCCTTGCCCGACATGACGGGCGCATCGGTGCGCTCCCAAAGCTGCGCGAAGGAGTTATCCGCGAAGCCCGAAGGGGCCGCACCCGTCGGCGCGGTCGCGAGCAAGGGCAGGAGAAGGGCGAGGACAATGCCGAGAGAATAAAAAAGCCTGTGTTGTGCGGAACGTAATGGAGATCGTTTCACGTGGAGAGTCTAGCATGGGGTAAGGAGGGGTGTCAATGGGCGACGACGGACGACCGACGACCGATAATGCTTACTGATCGTCGGTCGCCCGTCGTCCGTTACCGATCACTCGCCCGCCATGAGGTAAGTAAGCGCGTCAGCCAACGTGTCACGCCAGAGACCCCAACTGTGGCCCTGATGATGCTCGGTGTAAGAATGGAGATAGCCGCATTGTTCGAAGACAGCGCAGAGTTGGCGGGCAGGGGTGAGGAGGTCCATGCAGTTGCCCTGGTCATCGGTGTTGAAGCAGTCTTCGTAGGTGCCGATGACCATGTGGATACGGAGGGGTAGACCTGGAAGGTTAGTAAAAAAGGCGCGGGCGTCGAATGGCAGCGAGCTATCCCAACATTCGACGACCGTAGACTGTGCGCCCACCAGCCCAAAGAGGCCGGGTCGCTGGCCCGCAATATACAGAGAAATGAGACCGCCCAGGGACGGGCCGATAATAGCGCGGTTTGCGGGATCGTCAATAAGGTTGTGGGTGCGCTGCATTTCGGGCACGAGTTCATCGCAGATAAAGCGCAGGTAACGGCTGTCGCAGTTGTACTCGACGTGGCGCTCGACCGGCGGCACGAACACGGCCACCAGGGGAGGGATAGCGCCTGCGGCTATAAGGTTGTCGAGTATGACAGGCGCGTTGCCCATCGTGATGTAGTCGCCGCCGTCGTGGAAGTAGACGCTGGGGTAAGGCTCGCGCAGGGGGTTGTAGTTGCGGGGTAGGTAGACGGTGTAGGGGCGCTGCTCCTCGAACGCCTGGCGGGCGATGCT
Organism: Chloroflexia bacterium; assembly: GCA_038254085.1. Taxonomy (GTDB): domain Bacteria; phylum Chloroflexota; class Chloroflexia; order QHBQ01; family JADMIH01; genus JADMIH01. The sequence goes on from JBBSGN010000005.1 coordinate 2,863, forward strand.
TTTCTCGTGGAGGGTGCCCGGCTGCACGCCTGGTTGCTCTGTTGTGACGTAGGGGCGTTGGTAGCCAGGCATAGCAAGCTCGCTGCGGAGGCCATAGCCGGACTCACCGGTCCGCGGGTTGAGGGGATCGCGTATGGAGCGGAGGGTCGCAGTGCCGGGATCGCTGACAAAGAAGAGGTAATCGAGACGGGCATCAGGCTCGAAATCGTGAGCGTAGTGGAGGATGCCGCCACCGATATAGGTCATAGGAGCCTTGCTGCTGTCGAAGCCATTCCATTCGCCACCTACGCTTGCGCGGGCGCCCGGTTGCGCTGCCAGTAAGAAGTGGGCGGTGTTGCCCTCTATTATAGGGAAGTTGCCAGTGTTGTCGGCGATGTAGGCGCGAGCATATTGCGCGGCAGCCTGGGGGTCTGACGATAGAGTGCGGAGGTGGGTGAGAAAGTCGGCGAAGGCATGATTGGCCGTTGATTGCATTGCGGTCCTTTCTTGGGGCGATTCGTGTGAAGAAGTCGTAAATTATAACGACAAAGAGGGAGATTGTGATTGTGGATTCCCATAGAAAAACTCCTTCTAGCTGCCCAGCACTGGCGGCTAGAAGAAGAGGTTGCCGAAAGTAAAAGGTTGTTTATATTGGAGGGTCGGGGCGGTGGAGACCATTAGCTCCTGAACAGGTGCGCTCGCCTGGTCGTTGTCACCTGCCGAAGCGACGAAGCCAATAGCCTGGCCGGGCTGGGGGCGAAAGCCGCCGAGAGCCGCCCAGGGCACGGCGGCTTCGAGGACGTAGCCGTTGGATCGTGGCATGGCGGCCACACGCACGAGCTTGTTGCGGTCTGCCGAGCGGTCGGGGTTCCAGAATACCGCTTCGGGGCCGAGGCCCGCGAAGTCGCCGGGGGAGAGGCCGAGTTGGAAATCATCGCCGTTGCCCTCGCGGGAGGCAAAATCGCCCGCAAGGTCGGTGTCGAACCAGATTTCCAGGTCATCGCCCTTGTACAGATCGTAGCCGCGCGTCTTGGCGAACTGCACATGGAGGTTATCGGTGACGATGGCGGCTATGTAGAAGTTGTCGGTATCCCAGGCGAAGTTGAACTGGGCGCTGAGGTCGTCGGGGCCACCCCACTGCCTCTTGCGATAGGTGACGTAGGGGGCCTGGAACGGTCCAGGGCTGGCTCCGGCCCAATCGGAGAGGTCGCCGTCAATGTTGAGAGGGACGAGGGCCTGGGGTATGTGGAGATCGGGGCCGTTGTCTTTGCGTAAAGGGCCGTTGTAGGTGGCGGGTCCGGGCGGGCTGAAGCGCGCCGAGGCGCCGCCTCCTAATTTGGGGAAGACACCGGAGGCGACGGCCAAAACGACAGCACCTGCTAACAACAAGAGCAGTGCGAATATGAGCATCATCGCCCTGCGCCCGGCGCGGGAAGGCGGGGCAAGCACCTGGCGCTCGGCCACTGGTGGGGTCATCTGTGGCTCGGATATATAGGGTGCGGGGCCTGTGTGCGGGCGGGTGGCAGGCCGTCGTGTGGCCGGGGCATAAGTAGCAACCGGCTCGCTCTGGCGGTTGCCGTTGCCGGAAGGGGGCCGGACGGCCTGGGCGCGATTGAGCCAGGGCGAGCCGGGCGGCAGCCATTGGGCGACCTCCTCAACGTCACGGGCCATGTCGAGGGGATCGGCGTAGCGCAGGGAGGGGTTTTTAGCGAGGGCGCGGTCTATGACCGGCTGCAACTCGGACGGCAGGCGCGGATTAATGGAGCGCAACGGCGGTGGGTTGTCGTGGACCTGGCGGTACAAGATGGAGGCCGTGGTCTCGCCTGAGAATGGGGTGACGCCGGTGAGCATCTCGTATAGGACCACCCCGAGAGAGTAGGCGTCCGAGCGGGCCTCGGCCTGGCGACCGCTAATCTGTTCGGGGGCGAGATAGTCGGCGGTGCCCATGACCTGCCCGGCGGCGGTGAGGGCTGACTGCGAGTTGTCGGCGGCGCGGGCAATACCGAAGTCGGTGAGCAGGACTGTGCCATCCGGCTCGACCAGGATATTGCCCGGCTTCACGTCGCGGTGGATCACGCCGTGCAGGTGGGCGTAGTGCAGAGCCGAGGCGACCGGCTTGATGATGTTAACGATGGCATCGAGCGGTAGGGGGCCGTTGTCGCGCAGGATTTCGCGCAGGGTAGTGCCCTGCACATAGCGCATGGCGATGTAGTGGATGTTGCCCGCCTGCTGCACATCGTACACGCGCACTATGGATGGATGCTCCAGGTTGGCTGCGGTCACGGCCTCGCGGCGAAAACGCTCGACCGCCTTGGGGTCTATGGCGAGGGAAGGCTCAAGCACCTTGACAGCCACAGAGCGATTAAGGGAAGTGTCGTGCGCTCGATAGACCGCAGCCATACCGCCCCTGCCAATGAGGGATTCGATCTGGTATTTGCCTAGCTGGCGGCCTACGAGTGTGTCCATTAAGTAAAGCGTAAAACGTAAAACGTAATGCGCAGGGTACGGCCCTTACGTTTTACGTTTTACGCTTTACGAATGTTATAAAACGCCCCCAACCCTGGGTACACGGCGCTATCCCCCAACTCCGACTCTATCTGCAAGAGGCGGTTGTACTTGGCGGTGCGCTCGCCTCTGGCGGGGGCGCCGGTTTTGATCTGGCCGCAGTTGAAGGCCACGGCCATGTCGGCTATCGTGGTGTCTTCGGTTTCGCCTGAGCGGTGGGAGAGGATGGAGGTCCAGCCCGCCTGCTGGGCGTCGCGCACGGCCTGTAGCGCCTCGGTGAGGGTGCCTATCTGGTTGACTTTGGTGAGGAGGGCGTTGCAGGAATGTTCCTCGATGGCGCGGGCGATGCGCTCAGGATTGGTCACCAGGAGGTCGTCGCCCACCAATTGCACGTGGTCGCCGATGCGCTCATTGAGCAGATGCCAGCCCTGCCAGTCGTCCTCGGCCATGCCGTCCTCGATGGAGATGATCGGGTACTGGCGGGTCCAGTCCTCCCAGAAAGCGGCCATCTGCTCGCTGGTCAGCTTGCGGCCCTCTTTGGCGAGGTTATAATGGCCGTCCTCGTACAGCTCGTTGGTGGCGGGGTCGAGGGCGATGTAGAGGTCCTTGCCGGGCGCGTAACCGGCCTTCTCGATAGCCTCCAATATGATTTCGACCGCCTGCTCATTGCTCTTTAGCGATGGGGCGAAACCGCCTTCGTCGCCGACGTTGGTGCCGTAGCCCTTGTCGTGGAGGGTCTTTTTGAGCGAGTGGTAGACCTCGACGCCCCAGCGCAGGCCCTCGCGGAAGGTGGGCGCGCCGGTGGGCATGACCATGAACTCCTGGAAGTCGGTGGAGTCGGCTGCGTGCTTGCCACCGTTCAGTATATTAAACATCGGCACGGGCATGGTGCGGGCTACGAGGCCGCCCAGGTAGCGGTACAGAGGCATGTGGAAGTGGGCGGCGGCGGCGTGGGCGGCGGCCAGCGACACACCCAGGATAGCGTTCGCGCCCAGATGACCCTTGTTGGGGGTGGCGTCGAGCTTGATGAGGAGGTGGTCGAGGCCGGCCTGGTCGCAGGCGTCGTAGCCGATGATGTCGGCGGCTATCTCCTCGTTGACGTGCTGGATCGCCTTGAGGACACCCTTGCCGCCATAGCGGGCCTTGTCGTTGTCGCGCAATTCTACGGCCTCGTGAGCGCCTGTGGACGCGCCGGAGGGCACGGCAGCGCGGCCCACCGCCCCGTCTACCAGGCGGACCTCTACCTGGATAGTGGGGTTGCCACGCGAATCGAGGATTTCGTAGGCTAGCACATCTTCAATTTCCATGCTGTACACGGGGCGGCCTCCTGGCACAAGGTATAACAGCCGATTGCTGTGAGCATGATAACGCAAAGGGAGGGGTTTGGCAAGAAGCGGCGGTGAAGATTAAACAGTATGGGCGGGACTAATTTCCTATGCCATACTAGCCCACTTGGTGCTATACTACAGGCATGGGAGGGTACTCGGGCGTACCAATTAAGTAACCTCGCCTGGCTGCCAAGCGACAAATCTCTGCACTTCCAACGTCTGCTCGATATGCAGGCGCTTGTCCACCTAACCACCAACCAACAACAACTTCATAAGCATGGAGGCAAGGCTATGACTGCTCGCTTTCGATGTTCAGCACTGTTCGCACATATGCGAATCGTTAGTATGCTGCTGGCGAGTGGAGTGGTTATCCTGCTGGCTTTGTGTGCCAATCACCGAACTGGCTCCTCCGTTGCCCTATCAGCCCCTTTGCCAGCATCGGGGGTAGCAGCAGAGGCACAAGGCACGAGCTATACGATATACATAAGAGCAGACTCCCACCGCTTGCAAGCGCCTCCCACAGACACTCCTACTCCTACTCCCACCGGCACCCCTTCTGGTGCTTCCACTCCTGTATACCCCGTTGTTATTGATGCCACTCCAAATCCTAACGCCCCTCATATATTCATTACCGATGTAGATGCTCGCTTCTTCCCCAATAATAGCGCCAACTGCACCTTCAATGTAACCACCGCTACCCCTCCCGCATTTACCGAGCCTACTCGCTTCCCGGTAATCAGCTTCAACTCCCAGCCTGAAGCGGGAGTAGGCTGTACTCCTGTGGTCAACCCAAACACCAGGCCCTTTACCGACCTCATACCCGCTGCTTCGGGCACGCCATGCTCTACGCAGGTAGCCAAGCCTATGTTCCGGGGGCTACGCCTGTACTACTGCAAGCGGGGTTGGGAAGTCTATTTAATTTCCACTCGGTATTCGTGAGCACTCTTTACATGCCGGTGGCTGGGCAGGTGACGTTCAACTACTATGTAGACGACGCCTGGATAATGGGCATCGGTCCCAAGATAGGCGGGAATGGAGAGCAGCCTGTTTATATATCAGGAGTGTTCGACCCACCGCCTCCACCCTCCCCTGTACCCTGGCCGATTACTAACTTCACAAGCAGCCGAGTAGCCTCGCGCTTCCAGAGTGGGAGCGGACCTCCAATATTGAAGCAGACTGTGGTGGATTTCCCTGCGCCTGGTTACTATCCGATTGAGGTTGACTACACCGAGTGCATGAATGGCTCTTTAGAGATGGTGCTAGGAAGCACGGCTGGCAATCCTATCCCTAATGGCCCTAGTGCTACTCCTTCACCAGCCGCTACTTGCCTCCGAACAGCTTTGCCTACAATGTACCCTTGGTGCTCAATTCTGAACACCCCGACCGCAGCTCCTTCAGCACCGGCTGGTGGGCCGATAGGAGCCTATCCACAGAGTTTTTATATTCACCCCACGAATGCGCCAGCATCTACTCCAACTGCGACCCCTGTGGGCTGGCAAGGGTACTTTTAGGACCAGGGATCCGAGCAACGTACATATGAGTTCTAATGGTCACACATGGGACTTGAACCAGTTGGTAGGCGCTACAGAGGCCAACCGTGCTGCATACCCAATTCCCCAGGTCTATTACCCTGGACCTACCCCAGATCCGTACTACGCCGAACAATTGCTGCAATGGCGCTGGGTGGGCATGTATGCATCGCGGTTCTGCATATCTTTACCACAGTATGATATTCCTGATGGAGTATATGGTAATTTGGCTTTCTGGGGTGCGACCGGCTCTGCCAATTACCCGGCTGAATACACCGGGGGACTGGCTTGGCAAAGGCTTTGGCAGGGCCTCAAAGGTGCAGGCTGTACGAACCCCGATCCTAGCCCAATACCAACTGTTCAATGCATTTCACCGATGAGGTATGCAACCACTGCGGGATATTGCATACCGAGCAATGTGTACTGCAACCCCTGATGCGAGAAGGAAATGAGGGTACTAAGATATGAAGGAGATAGATTTGCGCTCTTTACCACAGCGACCACGATTGTTCCTGGTGGGAGGTATATGTATAAGTGTATGCTGCCTGGCTATTCTAGTTTCCTGTAGCAGACCGACAGCCCCGGCCGCAACTCCCGTCTCTACAGCCGTACAGCCAACAGAAGAGGCCAGCACGCCTATATGGCCTCCTCTAACGCCGGAGCTAACACCTATACCAACCACAGATGCGCCATCTTTCAGAGCGACGGTGTATGCTGTGATGCTCACTCTGCCTACTATGACCCCTTATGGAGGCCAGCCTGACGAAAAGACGCAAGGTTCACAAATGGAAGATTTGTATATCGAGGCCGCTGCTACTGTCGTAGCTATGCAACATCTTGTCCCAATACTGGCACCCTATCCAACACCTGTCCCACCACTTACACCCTACCCTGGCCTTTCAACAAGGATCGCAGGTGCCGGAACTATAATAGAAACAAACCTTTGTGGCCTGAATAAGCTTATCGGTGCTCGAAATGAATGGAGCGAAATAGTAAGCAATCAAATCACTGGTATCTGCGCCGGAACTAGACATTCAGGTCCGCCGCAAGGGCAAATATTGGTCCAAGTATTCGATGCGGAGACCAATGCCATCATCAGCGGACCCGACCTCTACACCGCCCCAGCCCAAGTAGAGTGGGTCAAAGTGATAGACGCAGTGGGTGAACGGGTAACCCTTCAAGCAGACACAGGTGCGTTATTCTACTTTGATGTGCCAACCCGCCAGTGGGTATCACCTCCACCCCTGCCCTCCGTCTCCCCCGTTCTATCGCCTTTGCCCACAATCTCGCCACTGCCCACATTACCATCGCCTTAGCCCCGCGCTATAGCAAACTTGCAGCAGTTGCAGTCGGAGACTTGGGACAGCTACTCAGCCCTCGGCGCTCCCTCACCCCGTCGCGGTGGGCATTTCGATCTTCTCGCGCCTGAGGACTTCGTAGACATCGTTGAGCACGTCGCCTGTGACGCGGCCTTTGCGGCCAAAGTGCTCCAGCTTGATGTCGTCTACATAGAAGCCGAGGTTGAACTCCAGCGTGTCGTTCACTATGTCGCCCAGGCCCGCGCCGGGTAGCTTCCAGTCGGCCAACGGCTCCCAGAAGTTGACGCTGTGCAGCCAGTTGAGGGCGCTCGCTAACTGCGTGTCGAGCGATTCTTCATCGGACATGCGGCTCTCGACCAGTTTGCGGCTGAGGAGGCGCAGGCGGCGCTCCCAGGAGGCCACCAGTTGGGCGTACTCGCCTTCGTGCAGGGTGTCTTTCTCTTTCCACTCGACCCAGCGCAACAGGCGGCGGCTCAGGTCCCCGATGCGGCGCTTCTCAACCATGAGTATGCCGCCCCACTTGCCGAACAGGCCACGCACACGGGCGCGCTCCTCTTTGGTCAGGCCGCCCGCCTCAAGCTCACGCAGCCAGGCGACCAGGCCACCTAACTCTTTGTCCAGGTCGGCGATGGAGGCTATAACCTCCTGCTCGACGTATTGGACAGCGAGGTTCCCGGCCCACAGGGTCACACGCGCAGCCTCGTTGGTGAAGCCCTGCGACTGTAGCGCGTCCGACACCTTCGAGGCCGCCGCGCATACCGCGTCGAGCAGGCGGTCAAGCTCTTGCTCCTGGCTCTGGGCCGAATGCTCGAGGATAGATTCGAGGGCGTTCTCCTGGCGGTCCAACTCTTCAAGGGCGGCACAGGAGCGGGCGAGGGGAGCCAAATCGGCGGCGGGGAGCGCACCGGAGAGATGGTCGAGCGCCGACTTTATTTGCGTCATGCGGCTCTCGTCCATCGCCATCCCTTCTCCGACGGTCGGCTCGATGCCGCCACCCAGCAAGTCATGGAGAGCGTCTAACGCCTTGTCGGTGTCTTTATTGTGGCGCCGATTCTTGATAGCCGAATGGGCCTCGCCGAGATGGGTGTTCATCTCCTTGCGGACGGCTAGCAGGCGAGTATGTATCTGCCCATCGTCGCCGCTGTGGCCCGATTCCCACTGGCACAGCGCGTCCAGGGCGGCGTATAGGGGCGCGCTGCTTTGCCCGGCCAGCTTGCTCTCCTCGCCGATGCGCTTGCGAAGCACTTGTAGCTTGATGGCGGGGTCGCCCAGGATGTTGCGGTGGCTTTGCAAAGTCTCTTTTAGCAGGCTGCATACGCGCTTCGGCTCAGCTGAGAAGGCGGTGTGTATAGTCACTTTGACCTTGAAGTCCACTGTGGGCTTGGTGATGTTGGCGATGGGGTCTTTGGATAGCTGGTTGTTGGGCGTGTAGATGAGAGAGTGGTTGCTCATGTCGTAAAGCTGGGTCATACGTAGGCCGACTTTGTGAACGCTGTAGATTTTGCCGTCGGGCAGGATAATGAGGTCGTTTTCGTAGAAGGGCGGGTCGAGGATCAGGTAGATGCCGCTGAAGATGTTGGAGAGGGTATCCTGGAAGGCCAGGCCCACCACCAGGCCGACCACGCCGATACTGGCGGCCACCAGCGCCACGTCTATGCCGAGGTATTGCAGGATGATTATCAAGGCGACCAGGAAGAAGACCAGGGGACCGACCGTGCTGACCAGGGGCACCAGGATGTCGTCCACGCGCATTTCGGTGTCCTGGGCGTGCGCCGAGAGCCACTGGAGGACCACTTCCTTGACGATGCGCCAGGCCAGGTAGAAGCCTGCGGCTATCAGCACGACCACGTAGATTTTGTTGATGATATCGCTTATCGCCGGGTCGAGACGTAGCTGATTGAGGGCGCTGACCAGCCCGTAAGCGACGATGGCGACGAAGAGGGGCAACCGGACGGTACGCAGTATGACGTTATCGGCCTCGCCATGTATGCGCCCGACCAGCATACGGAAGACGTGGAACAAAAGCCAGTAGGCCACGATGGCGATGGCGGTCCATATTGCCAGGGTTATGAGGAAGTCTTGGAGCATAATTTTACTTTCTACCGTAATAGTTCACATTCGCAGAATTACTCACCGCAGAGGCGCAGAGCACACAGAGATTCTATTATTTACTCGGCGTTACTCTGCGCCTCTGCGGTGAGTTAATCGCTCTCCCTACTCAAGTTCTGAACGCTTACCGGCCACTAATCGGCAAACTGAACCAGAAGACGCTGCCTCCCTGGGGACCCGGTTCCATGCCGATTTGGCCGCCATGCGCCATGACGATCTCGCTGCTGATGTAGAGGCCGAGGCCGAGGCCCTGGTGCAGCCGAAGGCCAGCCTGGTTGGTTGGCGCAGCGCCGGTGCCAGGCGTAGCCGCAGAAGCGCCGGAAGCCTGGTAAAAACGGTCGAAGAGGGCAGGCCGTTGTTCGGGCGGAACTCCCGGCCCCTGGTCGGCGACCTCCACGTGGGCCTGGCCGTCTCTCTGCTCAACGCCCACCTTTACCTCGGTGCCGTCGGGACTGTATCGCAGGGCGTTGCCTATCAGGTTGGTCAGCACCTGGTCAATGCGGGTGGGGTCCCACTTGCCCATTATGCTGTCTGGGAAAGCGTGGATAGTTACGCTGTGGGCGTCGCTGTCTGCCGAAGCGGCATCGGCGACCACGCGGCGGGCCATCTGCACGAGGTCCATGGGGGCCGGATCGAGGATGAGACGGCCAAGCTGGATACGGGACGCATCGAGGAGCCTCTCTACCAGGCCGTTCAGGCGCTTGACCTGCCTGCCTATCTCGTTGAGTGGGCGCTTGACGGTAGATGGTGGGTCAAGTTGATCACAGGCGCGTTGCAAAAGCTGGGTGTAGCCAGAGAGGGCAGCAAGAGGGTTGCGTAGCTCGTGGGCGGCGGTGGCAATGAACTCGTCTTTGCGCTGGTCCAATACCTTCATATGGGTCACATCTTGCATAACGGAGACCGACGCTATTATCCTGCCGCGCTCGTCCTTGAGGGGAGAGGCGTTGATTAGGAGGTCGCGCGCACTGGTGCCGGGCCGGGATATTCTGAGATCGAAGTCCCTGATGGCGACGCCCGCCCGACGCGCCCGCCCGTCCGGCAGTTCGTCTATGGTGAGCGGAGTGCCATCGGGTCTGGTGAAACCGAAATAGGCAGGGCGGTCCAGGGGGTCAAGCCTGTTCCAGGTATCGGTGGGTATAAGCAGTTCGGCAGCTCGGTTCTGGAGGATCACTTCGCCCTTCATGCCAACCAGCCGCACGGCCACCGGCATATTCTCGAGGATCGTCTGCAAACGTTGCGTCTCACTCTCGGCTGCTATGACGGCGTTATCCTGGAGCGCGGCCTCGCGGCGGGCTACGCGCAAGGTAAGGATGGCACTTACTAACACCAGCCCGCCAAGTCCTGCGAGGAGGCCGACAGTGAGAGTGCCCAGTCTATTGATATTGTTATTATCGGCCTCGAATAGCTGGCTTATGAGGTTATTAACTTCCGTATTTGTTTGTCGCACTTTGTCGAACAGCGCCGCGCTAGTGCCCGCCGCCACTCGGTCTATTGCTTCTTGGGCGCGGCCTGAACGACGCATGGCGATCTCAGGGTCACCGGCTTCACGCTGCCAGGTCTCTGAGCGCGTTCGCATTTCGTTGGCTAGAGGCACTAGAGCGGGTCGGTCGGGCCCATTTAGCCTGTCTATGTCGTTGGCCTGGGCGATCAATTCCGTCCAGAGAGCGGGCAGGTTTTGTTGTGCCTTTGTGTAAGGCTGCAAGAAGCTTTCGTTGCCGGTGATGATGTAGCCGCGCTCGGAGGTCTCCATGTCAATGAGCATGGGGTAGATATCACTCTTCTTGATGAGGAAGTTGCCGGCCCGCTCGATATTGCCGTAGGCCGACTGCTCGGCCAGTTCCATGAAGACCCCTGCCGCAACGAGGGCCAGCACGAGGACTATCACTACACCCATCATAATGGGCGCGTTGTTGGTGACCCTTCTTTTTAACGGTTTAGGGACCATCAATTATAGACAGTAACCTGGGTACAGATAATAGACCCATTACCATAATGCGCCTTCGTGTGACTACTATAAACTCACATAGTAGCTGTGTCAAGGGGCTTTTGCCTAACGGGTGCCACCAACAATCGGAGGTTGTGTAGCGCGCTTACTTGCGCTTGAAGCGTCTGAGGAAGAGGTTGGAGGCGTCGGATAGCTCGCCGGAGCGGAGGGTGAGGGCGACGGCCAGATAGACAGCCCCACCGGCCACGATGCCGCCCAGGGCGAGAAGCGCGGCCTGGAACTTGTCTTTGTCGGCCATGGGGAGAACGGTGTGAAAGATAGGGAGGATAAGGAAGAGGGCGATGCTCATGACGCCCGCCGCAGTTGCGCTTTTGGCGACTGAGACGAGCAGGCCGTCGGAGGAGAGACGCCAGCCGGGCAGTTTTCGGCCCAGGAGGAACCAGAGGAGTACCATCTCGAGAGTGGTGGTCGTCGCCAGGCTGAGGGCCAACCCCTCCTGGTCCCAGCCGAAGGCGTTTACCAGTGTGATAGCTAAACCGATGTTGAGCAAGACGGTGGCGACCGACACAACCACAGGGGTGGCGGTGTCGTGGAGCGCGTAGAAGGCACGGGTCAGCACCTCTACGACGGCGTAAGCCACCAGCCCGAACGCGAAATAACTGAGGGTCGAAGCAACCAGCACAGTGGAGGTATCGCCGAAACGCCCAAACCGGAAGACCGTAGTCACTATCTCGGTCCGCAGCACGAACAGTCCGACGGCAGAGGGGAGGATCAAAAAGAGCAGCACGCGGATAGCCCTGGCGAGGGTGCCTCTCATGGCATCCAGGTTGCCCTCGGCGTACTGGGCGGCCATGGTGGGGAAGGTGACGGTCGCCAGCGAGAGGGCAAACACTCCGTGTGGCAGGATCATAAGGAGGTAGGCATAGTTGAAAGCGGCGATGCGGCCCGCCGCCAGAGCAGACCCGATGGCGCGCATAGCGATGATATTCGCCTGGAAAGCCGACTGGCCCGCAATCCGAGGAAGAAGCAGCTTGCCGACCTCACTCAGCCCCTCGTCGTGAAGGTTCAACCTGAGTCTGTAGTTCATGCCGGCGCGGCGCAGGCCGGGGAGTTGAACACCGAAGTGGAGCAGCGCGCCTAACACCACGCCCCAGGCCACGCCGTATATGCCCATGTAGGGGGCAAGGAAGAGCGCACCCGCGATGATGGCGAGATTGTAGGCCACAGGCGCGAAGGCGGGCAATAGAAAATGCTGGCGGGCATTGAGGATGCCCATCGCCCAGCCGCCAAGCCCCAGGAAAAGAGGGGACAGCAACAGTATACGGGTGAGGTCAACGACAAGAGATTGCCGGTCGGGTGGCATATCGGGGGCGATTACCCAGGCAACCAGGGCGGGCGCTGCGAAGCCCATGATTATCCCGCCCAGACTGAGCAGCACCACCGAGGCGTTTATGAGCGTGGAGGCGAGGTTCCAGGCCGCGCGCTCTTTGTCCTGCCGCATGAGGCTGGTAAACACAGGTATGAAGGCCGAACCGACCGCGCCCCCCACTATGATTAAGAAAAGGGTGTCGGGCACGCCAAAGGCGGTGGCGTAGGCGTCCGTCTGGCCGGTGGTGCCGAAGCGCCCGGCTATAATCGCCTCGCGCAGGAGACCCAGCACACGGCTCAATATGAACGCCCCGCTCACGATAGCGGTGTTGACGGCGAGCCTGCGCCCGGCTCCGAGGGCGCTGGATGCTTCGCGGGTGCTGGGTGCTGGGTGTTGGGTGTTGGGGAAGGAGAGTTGGTCGGCGGGCGCTTCTATGAGGCCAGTTTGAGGGGCCTCTATGATGGGGGCGTCCAGGTCGTCGAAGCGCCCCGGTAATCGAGGCTCTTTGCTCTCGTCGCTTTGCGCTCCCATACCCATGCTGCTACGCTTCATAAGCAATATAGTAGCATAAAACCCGATGCGGCGACCGACCACCGACCACCGGCTATTGGCTATCGGCTACTGGACTACACTGAAAGGCACGCTGTACGCGGGGGACGGGGAGTCGTTGGTGTGGATGTCGACTCGGTAATCGCCGGTGGGCCAGGGGGTGCTTTTGCTGAGGGTGAAGCCTGCGTAGTAGGCGCCGGGTTGGGTGTACTCTTTGCGAATCTGGTATATCTGGCTGCCGTCGGGGCCATACCAGCGCGTAAGGATCGAGGTCACAGCCCCGGAGCCGAAGTTGGCCTGCACCGCCAGGTTGAAAGTGTTGGTCGGGTTATATGCCTTTACGTCGCCGCCAACAGGTTGCCCGCCCTCTAACCTCACACTCATGTGGGCGTCCAGCACTCCCGCTGCGGGCTGAGGTTGGGTGTTAGGGGTTGGGGGTTGGGTGATAGGAGTGGGATACTGCGGGTTGGTAGCGGGTAGCTGGGTGTAGGAAGCTGGTGGTGCGATGGTCGGATTGGGTTGAGGAGCGCCCGATGTGGAAATGGTGGGCAGCACGGCTATAGGGGTGTTGACGGCAGGGCGCATGGCGGCGAGGGCAATCTCGGTGGCCTGCGGGCCGTTCAGCGTGACGGTGTGGGGCAGGAGACGATTGCCGACCAGCAGGCCGAACGCTGCGCAAATCCCCAGCAGAAGGAGACCGCCCACTATCAGGCTGACCTTGCCGCGCACCGATGGAGAAGGTGATGAGGCAGAGCTGTAAGGGCCGTTGGCGGCGTCGCCTTCGTCCAGGTATTCTTCGCCGTAGCCGTAGGGGGCGGGCGGGGCGATAGCATCGGCAGACGGGCGCTGGCCGAAAGTGAACTCCTGGTAGTCGCCTTCCTGGTCGCCTGGGAAAAGGGCTGGCGGAACGAGCGACCTGCTCAGATGCCCCGAGGCCAGCACCTGCGAGGAAACACCGGCGTCAACCAGCAACCCGCCGCACTTGGGGCACTTCACGTAAGCGTCCGGCAACTCTTCCAGGCGGGTGTAGATTATGCAGTGGGGGTTGGGGCACTGTTTCATGCGAGTGGCAAGTGGCTAGGTTATACTAGCATCATGCAAGACGAAAGCCAAGTTAGAGACGATTCGGGTGGAGATTTCCACATCCTGCGGGTGGGGTGGCAGAAGCGAGCCAATCTGATGCCTTTGCTCTACCCACTGGAGACCGGGTGGGTCGGGCCGGAGTCGCCCTGGAAGTTGGAAGTGGTGAATGGTACGCCGGCGGCCTTGTTGGACGGGCTGCTGGATGGGCTGCTGGAAGGGCGGCTGGACGCTGCCTTTGTGACGCCGGTGGCCGTGTCGCGGCACGGCGAGCGGTTGGCGACGTTGGGTGGGTGGGGGCTGGCCTCGGAGGGGGCGTCGGGAACGGCGCTGCTATTGGCTCCGCAGAGGCTGGACTTGATGGATGGAGCGGATGTATTCGTCTCGCCCGAAGCGCAAGGCTCGACCGCCGAGTACCTGTTGAGGATATTGCTGAAGCCCTACTACGACATCGCGCTGTCTCTCCATTCCCCCGGCGACCCGGCGTATAACCCCAAAGGCCCCCGACTGCTGTACGGGGACGACGCAGTCATGCAGGCGCGAAAGGAGCCGGCCGGCTGGGTAGCGGAAGACCTGGGGGTGGCCTGGTACGTCTACACGGGGGTATCGCTTGTGTGGGAGATGCTGGCCGCGCCACGCGACCTGGAAGCGCGCAAGCCGGGTGCAGGCGACACGCTGAAAGGGCTGATGCGCCTCTCGCGGCGCACCGCCCAGGAGCAAGCGGCAAGCGTCCTGGACGAAGCAAACAAGCGCACCGGCATAGCCCAAACCACCCTCAAGGAGATATTCGCTCGCCAACGCTACACGCTGGGCGAACCTGACCAGAAGGCGCTGGGGCGGTTCCTGGATTTGGTGAATCGTAATGCGTAAAATGGGCTCGTAAAACGTATGAAAGAGCCTTTACGTTTTACGGCAACCTCGCCATA
>JBBSGN010000006.1:0-16249 GCA_038254085.1 Chloroflexia bacterium
CACAGTTTGCCCTCGCCCGCCTCTTGCAGCGACGACAGCAGGTCCAGCACGCTCATTTCAAGCCGCAGGTTCTTGAGCGCACCCGCTACCTTGCCATCTTCAATAAGGAACGTGCCGTCGCGGGTGGTGCCTGTGGCTATCACCCGCTTGGGGTCGGGGCAGTGCGTGTAGTGGAAGCGCGTCACCCACACGCCCCGCTTCACGTGCGCTATCATCTCCTCGATTGTGGCCGCGCCCTGGGGCATGACGATGTGGTTGGCCGAGGGGCCGGAGCCAAAGCTGTCGAAAGGGTCGCTAGCGTGGCCTGTGGACTTCGTGCCCGCTTCATGGGCGGTCTCGGTGTCGTAGACCGGGCCGCGAGCGACGCCGCTGACGATTATATCAACACGCTGAGAAGGCAGACCTTCGTAGTCAATCGCCAGGGGGAGGCAGCGCGGGTCGTTGGGGTCGTCCCAAATGCTCACCGCCTCGCCCGCTACGCGCTCGCCGATGCGCCCCGACATAAACGACTGCCCGTCCAGCACCTCTCTCGCGCCCATGCCCCACACTGCTGGGAAGCGCACCATGTCGGCCACCGCATCGGGGTCAAATATCGCCTCGTACTCGCCCGGCGCGATCTCGCGCTGGTCGCGGTTGGCGCGGCACTTGGCGACCGCCTGCCCCGCGACTGTATCGGGGTCAACGTGGGCCGCGTCTCGGTCATAAGCGTCGCTGAAGCCTGCGCCGCCCGGCCCCTCGACCAGGGCTTTCAGGTAGACGGTCGTATACGGCGCATAGGAGCGTGTGCCGGTGCTGCTGGCTACCGCCAGTTCGGACGCCGATGAGCGGTAAGTGCCGAACGCCGCCATATCCTCGGCAGCAGCCGCATCAATAATGCGCCCCACAGCCTCGGCCCGCGCCCTTGCCGATAGGTCGGCGGTGGACTCGAAGAACGATTGCGGAGAGTTGGCGACAGGCGGGTAGCCCATATCAGGTGTGGGCAGCGAGGCGAAGCGCGGGTTGGGGGCCTGCATCCGCGCCAATCGCACCGCTTCCTCTATCGCACGCCGCAAGTCGCCTAGATCGAGCGAGTTGGTGAAGACGCGCGCCGTCGCTCGCCCAACCGCCACGCGCACAGCCACCCGCGTGTTCACCTGTGATACGTTCTGATGTATCTCCGAGTTGGCGTAGCGGGTCACGTCGGTGCTGTCGGTAAGCAGCACCAACTCAGTCTGGTCGGCAGGCGACCCCGGCAGCGCGTCCGCCAGCCGGGTAAGCGCCTCTGCTTCGCCTAGTAAGCCTCGGTCTGTAGGCATAGTTTTCCCTGGTAGTCGGTAGTCGGTAGCCGGTTATCAGCTATTACCCACTCCTCGTTCTATCTGCGCGATGTGATCGTCGTCGTGGTCGGCTATGTAGGAGGCGAGGTCGTATACGCTCATCTGGCCTTTTACTTCGTGAACGCCGGGGCGCTCCCACTGTTCGGGCGAGAGCGCGCGGAGGGCCAGCACAAGCTCTTTGCGGCGCATACGCATAGCATCAAGCGATTCGGTGATCGGCACGGAGGCGTAGCGGGCTACTTCGGCCCAACGGATGTCATCGTAGGCGAGTAATGGGGGGTTATCGCGCACCAGCGCGAAGAAGATGCGCGGTTCCAGGATGTCGTTGGCCACCCGCACGTGCGCCAGCACCTCCACAGGCGACCACTCGCCCTCCGTGGCGCTCGCCACCGAGTCGGCGTCCTCAAGCCGCGACAACGCCGAGCTAAATCGCCCAGGAGCCGCCGCCAACCTGGACAGGACGCTTTCTATCTCCTTTATTGTTATGGGCATATCTTACCTCTCACTCTGTATAAGCCGTTTTAATGAACCGCCAAGACGCCAAGAACACCAAGGTTCTATTGTTCTTCAGTCCATAGAATCTTCGTGTTCTTTGTGTCTTTGTGGTTCATCAATTCCTTGTCGCTCAATCATTCTTCGCGCTCATTTGCAGGCCGTCTACGAGGATGGGGGACGCGCCGTGCGAGACCGGGCAGAGTTGCAGAGGCTCGCCTTTGGCGCAGTGAGGAAGACCCCATAGCCGCCATTCGTCCGGCCCGGCCACGCCCCGCACCGAACCCCAGAAGTGTGGCGTGCGGCCCTGGAACGAGGCGCTCTTGCGGAGACCGCCCAGCTTACCGCCCTTTATCTCCCGGCACAACTCCGCTGAGAAGTGGAAGTTCATCCGTTTGTCGTCCAGGCTCCAGGAGGACGGCGTTTCCAGATACAGCCCGTCGTCCACCTTCGCTATCAGGTCGTCCAGCGAGCCGCTGCCCGGCTCAAGCGACAGATTGACCATCCGAACGATGGGGATGCGGCCCCAGGACGTGGCTCGGCCACAACCATTCGAGCGTTGGCCCAGCACAAGGGCGCTCTCGCGCGAGGTGAGGTAGCCGCTAAAGACGCCGTCGCGCACGATAGAGGTGCGTTGGGCGGGCGTGCCCTCGTCGTCCCAACCGAAGGCGCCCAGCCCGCCGGGCAGAAGCGAGTCGGCGGTCATATTGACGAGGGGTGAGCCGTACCGGAACTTGCCCAGCATGTCGGGCATGAGGAACGACGTGCCCGCGAAAGCCGCCTCCCACCCCAGCACGCGGTCAAGCTCGGTCGGGTGGCCGCACGACTCATGGATGAGTAGCGCCACGAAGTCAGAGGCGAGTATCACCTGCTTCGGCCCGGACGGCGCCCAGGGCGCGACCACCAACTCGGCGGCTTCGCGGCCCACGCGGCTCCCCTCGCTGGGAAGGTCCAGTCGCTCGATGAACTCCCAACCCGCCTGGTTCATATCGCCATAAGAGCGACGGTAGGAATAGCCGCTATCGTCGGTTGCCAGGCCGCTGATCCAGGCCCCTATATGGGTGATGCTCTGTCGCAAGTGCGCGCCCAGCGTGTTCACGAAGAGCTTGTCGGTGCGGAAAGAGGCCAGGTGGCCCGTAGACACCTTCACCCGCTCACTGGCTGCTGAAACGCGATTGGCCGCTTCCAAAATCAGGGCAACGCGCTCCTTGACCGGCACATCGAAGGGGTCGTGCGTGAGGGGTGTTGCGTACTCGCCCTGCTCGGTGGGCATTACCGACAGGTCAGAGCGAGAGCGACGACGAGCGCCACTGGCGCGGGCTATCTCTACTGCGCGTTGGGTGGTGTCGCGCACTGCGTCGGGCAAAGTGGAAGAGGACGAAGCAAAGCCCCAACCTTCGCCCGCCAGCACATGAACACCCCAACCGCTATCGCGGTCGGTTGATAATCGCTCGACCGCCTCATTCCGCACGTTGACGCTGTCCGTGAGGAGCGTTTCGGCGCGGGCCTCCGCGTAAGTGGCCCCAGCCCGTTTGGCCTCGTCTAATGCGGCTTGCAGCAGGCTATCGGAAAGCATGGGCCATTGTAACACTACTCAGGCGGTTTTATCCAGGCCGGTAGTCGGTAATCGGTAGCCGGTAGTTGCGTGGTATGGGAAGTGCTGTACTGCTATTGCAAAACTCTAAGCAAGCGCAAAATCTATATGGAAGGAGAAATTACGATGGCGAAAGTTGTACATAGCGAGAAGGTTGGCAATTGGGAAGGTCGCGTAGAGGAGGACAACCTGGACAATGCAGGCCCTAGCTACTGGCCTTCGCTATCCAACGATACGACGCAAAACCCCAGCGTCTCCCAGGACACCTCGTGGGCGTCCGATCAAGGATACGCCAGCCTGGACGAGGCCAAATCCGCCCTTGAGGACAAAATAAAGGAGTGGAACCTTCGCTAGGAGACGCTAGTAGGCTACAGGGGCATAACGCCAGTAGCGCCGTTATGCCCCTGTAGCCTACAGACCTGTATGTAACGCCTCTATCCTATCCTTGATGGTCGCAAGGGCGCGTTCCATTTCTTCACCTTTCGCGTTGCGGTCGTACAGGTCGGTCAACTCGAACGGGGGACCGAAGCGTATAGAGATGCGAGCCGGGCGCACGAACTTGCCGGGAGGGAGGGCGTGGTCGGTGTTGTGGACCGCCGCCGGGATGATCGGCGTGCGGGTGCGAGCGGCCAGCCGCGCCGCACCTGTACGAAGCTCCAGCATCTCGCCGGTGGCGCTGCGCGTGCCTTCCGGGAACATTCCCAGTATCTCGTCGCTCTTCAGCACGGTGAGAGCAGTCCGCATAGAGGCCGCATCACGGCGGGTGCGGTCCACCGGAAACGCGCCGATCTTGCGTATAATGAAGCCCACTACGGGCACGCCGAATAACTCTTCTTTAGCCATGAAGTTTGTCATGCGGTTGGCCGCGTAGCCGACCACGAAGGGGTCAATCATGCTCAGGTGGTTGCATACGATAATGGCCGCGCCCTCGCTCGGCATGTTCTCTGTACCCTCTACGCGCAACGGCCACAAGGTCGAGAAGAGTAGCTTGAAAAAGAGTCGCACCCCCCTATACCACGCCTGGCTGGGCTGCCATTCATAGCTAAGTTTCTTTTCCGGCTTCCCCATATGCTCCCCGCAAATTATGAATTATGAATTATGCCTTAGTCGTCTCAATTCATAATTAGGGCAAACCAGTAGACGGCCAGTAGGGCGAACAGGATGCTGTCCAGTCTGTCGAGGACGCCGCCGTGGCCGGGGATCAGGTGGCCGCTGTCCTTTACGCCCACTGCTCGCTTGAGGAGCGACTCGCACAAATCACCTGAGACGGCGGCAGCGCATACCAGCAGGCCCAGCAGCACAGCCTCCAGTATGCCTATCCGCAGCCAGCCTGACAAGGCAACGGCGGCCAGCACCGCTCCCAACGTGCCACCGACCAGCCCTTCCCACGTCTTAGCGGGGCTGATGTGCGGTATTAGCTTGTGCCTGCCGATAAGGCTGCCCACCAGGTATGCCCCGGTGTCGCAAGCCGCCGTGCCCAGTATCACCATGAGGAGCCAGGGCACCGCACCCGCTTTGCCCGGGCCCTCGGTGAGCGCGGCCAGCAGCGGCGTATAGCCAAGCAGCCCGCCCGTGTATACCGCCCCGCCTAACGTAAGGCCCAGGTCGGCCCACGCCAGGTAGGGGCTGCGCGAGACCACCGGCTGCACGCTCTGGCCCACGACGACAGGAGCGCGCATCCACCCTACGCCCTGTCTCGCCAGCGCCAACACCAGCACCAGCGTCAGCACCATCACCTCGGCGGCCACGCGCGGGCCGGAATAAGCCTCGCCCCCGAACAGATCCCCTCCCAGGTAGCCCCGCAACGCCAGCAGCAGGGTGAGCGCCATCCCGGCTGAGTACCAGGGCATGTAGCCCGCGCGGCGCGTAATAGTATAGAACTCGTGTGCCGCCAGCAATGCCGCAACTGCAATTACCACCACCAGCAGAGGCCCGCGCACCCAAATAGCCAACCCCACCAGCGCGAGCAACACCGCCCCGCTGACGACGCGTATCCCCAGCCCCTTCAACCGCGCCCTCCACATCTATAGGTCGCTTGCATCAACCGTCGCATTAACATATTATGCCATAACAAGCTGTTAGTTGTTGATTGTCTATTAGCATCCGGTTCACGTCCTAGATAATTGACCGCTTTTGAGGGCAGGATGGCGCGAGTAGCAGTTATCACGGTTAGCGACAGAGCCTCGGCGGGCGCTTATGAGGACTTGAGCGGGCCGATGGCGGTGGAGATGCTTGCGCAACACCTACGGCTTGATGGTGTGGCGTTGGAGGTTGTGCCCGATGAGCGCGAGCGGATCGAGGAGATACTGCGACGTATGGCCGATGTTGACCACTGCTACCTGGTGGTCACCAACGGCGGGACGGGCATTTCCCCCCGCGATGTCACGCCGGATGCTACCCTGGCCGTAGTTGACTACCAGGTGCCGGGCCTGGCCGAGGTAATGCGGACGGCCTCGCTCCAGAAGACGCCAATGGCGGCCCTGTCACGAGCGGTGGCGGGCGTGAGGGGCCGCACCCTTATTATCAACCTACCCGGCTCGCCCAAAGCCGTGCGCGAGTGCCTGGAGGCTATCCTGCCCGTGTTGCCCCACGCGCTTGAGCAGCTTGCGGGCGACGGTGGGCACGGTTAATGCTGAGGCGTAGTGCGTAAAACGTAAGGTGAAGGATTATTTGTAAAAGGGGGCTGTGTTATGGGAGGATATTTTAACAGAGGGGCCAGCGCGGGCGGGCACGACGAGGGGTATCATAATCGCCCCGACATTACCGGTCCGGCGGGCGTGGGCAGCAATACAGGCGGTCCGGGCGGGGTTGCCCGCGACGATTATGTGGATGAGCCGGAGAAGAACGTAGACAGCGCGATCTCGCACGATGAAGGTTATTACTCCCGCGAGCATACTCCTGATGCGAGCGCCAGCGAGCCTGACACAAGCGACACACCGCGCACCGATGTCGAGGTTGACCCGAACAACCCCAACATCGTGAGGGCCACGCCGAGAGAGAACGAACCCAGATTGGACGAAACGGCGGGCGTAACCAGCCAGGCCCGCATTGGTGGGGACTATTATGACGCCGAGGGCACCTATCCCGATATTATCGAGGGGTCGGACAGCGTGCGAACGGGTACGTCCTGGGGCTTGCCCGCAATAGAGGACGCGCCAACCGTTATGACCCCACAGGGTTTCGTGCCCGAAGGAACCGGAAAAGGCGAAGCGAAGCCCGACCGCAACGTGGGCGACCCCACCGAGCCTGCCCCGTTGGACAACGTGGGCGCCTGGGGCACCATGAAAAAAGAAGGCAGCGCAGGCTCTCCGACAGGGGAAAGCTAGCGCGAGTTGCGAGAACGCTAAATAGCTCACAACTCGCGCAACTCGCAACTACCGGATAAAGAACTCCGACTGGGTGCTGAGGGTGGACTGATAAGGCTTGGCGATGGCGATTAGGCGGTGGTCGTCTATGCCGTAGGGCCAGCAGGTGATCATGGTGAGCGTCTGGTCGGGGGTGGGGTTCATGTAGGCGGCGTTGCGTGCTTTCGCCTCAGGCGGGGCGCCATCTTCCAGCACCAGAACCATATCGGTTATCACGTACAGGTACTGCCCCTTTTCCGTGTAGACTATCACCTCGTCGCCTTTGTTGGCAAGGTGCAGGTCCTTGAAGACCTGCCCCTTATAGTCTACGTGGCCCGACATCACCACATTGCCCACTTCGCCGGGGTTGGCGCTGCCGTAGTGATGGCCGACCGCATAGTTAGCCACCTGCCATTCGCTCTTTGAGCCTCCGTTTTTGGAGGGTATCATGTTCCAGGTGACAGGCACTACCGGGCTGTCAATCCTGACGCTCGGTATGACCAGGCGCACGGGCGGCGAATCGTCTTTCTGGGTGGGGAGCTTGTTGGCGATGCCGAGCATCCCCTTGACGATGTCTTTGTTGTACAGCACAGGCAAGGGGGCGGGGGCCTGGGCAGTAGCCGTTGGTTCGGGCGCGGCAGCCTGCACCGGCGGGTTTACCGAAGCGGGGCCGAACTTCTGAATAAGCCTTTGCTCGTACTGCTGGTTGTCCCACTGGGTATAGGCATACCATCCGCCAATACCGAACAGCATCAGTACCCCGGCTACGATAAGGAGGTTTCCCAATAAGCGCATCGGCCTGCTCATCCTGACGGCTTTGCGTCTGGGCACAGCCACAGCCTGCTGATCATCTACGGACGGCTCTGCTGTCATCGCGGTGCCGGTTCCAGCCGCCTCTAATCTGTTAGAGCCTAATCTAAACATCTTCACGACCCGTTCATACGTATTTTGTTAGCTACGAGCGCAAGACCCATGCCAGCACGCATAGTTTAGCGCACTCTATTATAACATACGTGTGGACAGCCGGTTCGTATTGCATGAGAGACTCGTAATGCGTAATGCGTAAAACGTAAGGGGCTTGTGCTTACTCCCTACGTTTTTACGCATTACGAGTCCGTCCGTTGATTGTGGAAACTCTATGGTGTACAATACGTGCAGTAAAGGCCCTGTAATCGCGTGTGTATCTGCGTATTGTAGTATAGTTTACAGATGATTGCGTCTTTGTTCATGTTTGTTGGATTTTTCTTCACTATACTGCTAAATTGCTGTATAACAAATTGCAGTAGATTCAATTGTTGGGCGGCAATAAAGGCAACCATTCAGTTTTCTCAAGTGCAGTAAGGAAGGTAGCATGAAACTCACTGTACACCCCCTCACACCCGATCTGTGGCCTGCACTCGAAGACCTCTTCGGCGAGCATGGGGCTGTCAACGGCTGCTGGTGTATGTATTGGCGAATCGGCAACGACTATCGCAAGAGGCCGCGCGATGCGAATAAGGCGGCGTTTTGTGAATTGGTAAAGAGCGGTCCACCTCCAGGCTTACTCGCCTTCGACGGTGATTTGACCGTGGGCTGGTGCCAGCTTACACCACGCGATGCCTTGCCGTGGCTTGATCGTACATGGCGACTCAAGCGCGTAGACGAGGTGCCGGTCTGGTCACTCTCTTGCTTTTATGTGCGCAAGGGCTATCGCAAACAGGGTGTTACGTCCGCACTAATCGCCGCAGCATTGGATGCCGCAAAGCGCGCAGGAGCACCCGCGCTCGAAGCCTATCCTCTTGATGCGAATTTGACGCCGAGCGCATCGCACACTGGCTATATCTCAACCTTCAAGCGCGCCGGATTCAAGATTCTTGCTCGACACGTACCGCCTCGCCCGATTATGCGCTACGATTTCCAAGAATCGGACTATGTGCCCCCATCCCCACACTTCGACGCTAAGAAGTACAAATAGTCGGTTATGTGAGTTGTCGATTGTAAAGCAGTAAACGGACGCACTACTGAGCGTTGCATAATTTGCTAACCAATGCGGAAGTATTTTCAAGAATGCTGTTTGTTAATGTTCTATGCCGTCATACGCAGTCTCAAACTGCGGCGGATTTCAGCGCCGGCCAAGGATGCCGAGGCTAGCAATTTACATAATTCTTGACATACCGCCTGGGGAGTGATATCAAATGTCAGTTGACAGACCACAGCATGAAGGCGTGTACCACCAGGACGTTACGACCCTACGCCGGCAGATGGAGGGGGCTATTGAGGACACGGTTGCCCGCCTGAAGAGCATTGAGGCGGACGCCCAGCATCGGCTGCGCCAGGCGACCATAGAGCAGCAGCATCTTGATAGCTTCCTCGATGAACTGAGTTATCGCGTGCGGACTATCACCACAGGCGAGCTTAACGAAGCCCACATGACTATAACCGGCCCCCTCACCGAGGGCCAATTGAACGCTATGCAAGCCCAGGAAGGCACCCTCAAGGCTCGCCGGGGCGAATTAGACAACGTCAACTCCGAGCTTGAGCAATTATCCAGCCGCCTAACCTGGCTGATTCACCAGATCGAAGGGGCGGTCGCATGGGTGTTATCCTCAAATGGCGGCGGCAATGACAGTGGTGAGGCCGAAGGGCAGCAATCGGGGGGAATGCAGCCGAACGCAGGCGACCAGGTCATGTGGGCGCAGATAATCATGGCCCAGGAGGCCGAGCGGGCGCGATTGGCCCGTGAGATCCACGATGGCCCAGCCCAGGCGCTCGCCAACACGGTCATGCGCTTGCAGTTTGTCGAGCAGCTATACAAGAAGCAGCGTGGAGAGGAAGCACAGTCTGAAATGACGCGCCTGCGTCGAGCGATGCAAGAAAGTCTGCGCGATGTTAGGCGTTTTATTTTCGACCTGCGCCCTGCCTCTCTCAGCGATGCCGGCCTACTGCCGACCTTGCGGCACTACACGCAGGATTATAGCCAGCAATTTAGCGTGCCGGTAGAGTTAAATTTGCCTGAAAGCCTGGTATTATCGGCTAACCAAGAATTGGTGGTCTTCCGCATTGCGCAAGAGGCGTTGCAGAACATTCACAAGCACGCCGACGCCACCCAAATAGCGGTGAACGTGCAACAGCGTCCCGACGGTCCGGTGGTAGTGACTGTCACCGACAACGGGCAGGGGTTCGACCCCAAGTCGGTGCGGCAGAACCGGCCCTCGTCGTCGGGCCTGGTGAACATGAGGGAGCGAGCCGCCACCGCCGGGGGCACGCTCAAAGTTGACAGCATCCCAGGCACGGGTACAACTGTCACGCTGACGCTGCCGACATCTAAGGCGTGAAACGTGAGGCGTGACCAAATCTTACTAACCACCGACCGCTAACTTCTGGTCACTGGTTATTGGTCACTACAAGAAGGAGAGGCCATACATGGAAAAGATTCGCGTGTTGATCGTTGATGACCATCCGCTCTTCCGGCAGGGTGTGAGGCACACCCTTGAGTCCACGAAGGACATCGAAGTGGTGGGTGAGGCCCCCGACGGCCAACGGGCAATCCAAATGGCCGAGACGTTGGCGCCAGACATCATGCTGGTGGATATAAACCTGCCCGGACTGAACGGCCTGGAAGTTACGCGGGTGGTGCGCCGCCGACAGCCGCAAATAGCGGTGCTGATCCTGACCGTGTATGAGGACGACGAGCAGCTATTTAATGCCACCAAAGTAGGCTCTGCCGCCTACTCGGCGAAAGATATATCGCCCGACCACCTGCTCGACATCGTGCGCGAGGTAGCCGAAGGGCACTACCCGATCAACGACAGCGTGCTATCCCGCCCGTTCGTGGCCTCCCGAATGCTCAACCAGTTCCGCGAGCTTGCGTCGGCGGAGACCGACGGCGGCGAGTCGGTGTTCGCTCCCCTCACTACCCGCGAGGTAGAAATCCTCGACTGCATCGCGCGCGGCAACTCTAACAAAGAGATCGCCCGCATCCTCAACATCTCCGACCAGACGGTAAAGAACCACATAACTTCCATCCTGCGAAAGCTGGCCGTCAACGACCGCACCCAGGCGGTGATATACGCGCTGAGGCATGGCTGGATAAAGATGAGCGAGGATTAAGATAGCTTACAGCAAACACAAATGCCCGCGTCGCGGGCATTTGTGTTTGCTGTTTTGTATTCTACTTGTTCTGCTGGTTCATCGAGTTGTCTCCTCTGCATGATTGGGCACACCTGGGCTTGTTCTTTGCATAAGCAGTTTGAGCAACTCTCATGCCAGCCGGACGACTCGCACCGCAACAAGGACAGTCACCAGCCGATGCTCGGTGTCTGTCCTTGTTGTTATTTCTCATACGGCTTGCCGACTGCGGCGGGTGGGCGGGCGCGGCCTATGATGCCGGCCAGCACCACGATGGTGATTACGTAGGGGAGCATTTGCAGGAATTGCGCGGGCAGGTCGAAGTTGAAGCCCTGGATTTTGA
This sequence comes from Chloroflexia bacterium, assembly GCA_038254085.1. Lineage (GTDB taxonomy): Bacteria > Chloroflexota > Chloroflexia > QHBQ01 > JADMIH01 > JADMIH01. The sequence goes on from JBBSGN010000006.1 coordinate 11,197, forward strand.
TTTGGAGCGCGTCTGATGAGCTAAACGTCAACGCGCCCGCCATCGCCCCGAACGGCGTCCACTTACCGAAGATCATGGCCGCCAATGCGATAAAGCCTTTGCCGTTGGTCATCAGGTCGTCGAAGCTAAAGGTGGCTTCAAGCGAGAACCAGGCCCCCGCCAGACCGGCCACCAGCCCGGAGAAGAAGACGTTCATGTAGCGCAGCCTGTTGACGTTGATGCCCATCGTGTCGGCGGCGCGGGGGTGCTCACCCACCGCCCGCGTGCGTAATCCCCAGGGCGTGCGGAAGAGGAGCAGGCTCATCACCGGCACCAGTATCAGCATCGAGTAGGCAACCGGCTGGTGGTTGAAGAGGATAGGCCCCAGCACCGGGATGTCGGAAAGAAGGGGGATGGGAAGCTGGGGAAGCTCTCTGCCGGCGTGACCGCTCTGTTGCAGTTTGAGGATGAAGTTGTTGCGTAGAAAGCCGGTCACGCCCACCGCCAGGATGTTTATTACCGTGCCCGCGATGATCTGGTCGGTCTTGAACTTGATAGCCAGCACCGCCAGCAGCATGACCGTCACGCCGCCCGCCAGTATAGCCACTGCCAGGCCGAGCCAGGTGTTGCCCGAAATCAGCGCGGCCAGGAAACCCAGGCAAGCGCCTGTCAGCATTACCCCTTCGATGGCGATGTTGATCACACCCGAACGCTCGCACAGAATCCCGGCCAGCGCGCCCAGCGCTATCGGCGTGGCGAGGCGTACCGTGCGCGCCAGCATGTCCACCATGTCAATACGGCTGCCCGCGCCCGCCCAAATGAGGACGACAAAGAGCGTGGCGAAGATGAGAGCGCCCACGTAGATGGAGAAGGTGCGCGGGCGCTCTCGCACCACCATGTACAGCGCACCGGCAATCAGCAGTGCCGAGATCACGCCGACTGTTGCCAGTGTCGGCAAGGGTATGTCGAGCAGAGGGGGATCAACAGGCCGGGCATTGGGCCAGGTAACGCGCAGCACCGACACCTTGCTGGCCGCTACCTTGCCGTTGACCAGCAAAAAGAGGGCAGCCGCTATGATTATGCCTGCCGTGCCGGCTATCTTGTAGCGGTCGAGGTGGAAACCGGGAGAGGTAGAGGCGGGTGCGGCGGCAGTGGCGCTCATTCGGTGGTCCCCGCAGGCGACGAGCTACCGCCCCAGCCCCGTGTGAAGACCGCCTGCCCAGCGCCGCCGCGCCGGATGCGGTAGAGCCAGCGCACAGTCTGGTCGGCGGCCACGAAGATGATAACCAGCCCCTGGATGATGTTTATCAGGTTGATCGAGATGCCGCTTTGCAGCTGCATCAGGCCCGCGCCGTTGCGGAGCGCGCCCCAGAATATGGCCGACGGTATGATGGCAATCGGGTTACTGCGGGCCAACAGGGCAATGGCTATGCTGTCGAAGCCGTAGCCCGCCGAGAACGACGCCTTGAGGTTATGCTCAAGCCCCAGCACCTGGCCCGCGCCCGCCAACCCCGCCAGCCCGCCGCTGATCGCCATCGCCAGCACGAAGTTGCGGGTGATGCTCATGCCCGCGTACTGCGCCGCGTCGGGATTCGAGCCGACAGTGCGTATCTCGAAGCCTATGGTGGTCTTCTTGAGCAGCCACCAGATGAGGGCCACCATCGCCAGCGCCAGTATGAAAGCCGCGTTCAAGCGGTAACTCTCCCCGAACAGGTAGGGGAACTGGGCGCTCGGCTGGATGAATGGCGTGCGCGGCGCGCTCGATGAGCGGTCCAGGAACGGTTTATTGATAAGGTAGTCGGTGAAGCGTATGGCGACGTAGTTGAGCATGATGGTGGTGATGACTTCGTGCGCCCCGGTCTTGGCCCGCAAATAGCCGGGGATAGCACCCCAGATCGCCCCGCCCAGTAGCCCGGCCAGGACCGCCAATGGCAGGTGAATGTATATAGGCAGGCCCTTGATGGCGAACCCGGCCACCGCCGCCGCCATCGAACCCATAGCAAGCTGGCCCTCTACGCCAATATTAAACAGCCCGCACTTGAAGCCGAGCGCCACCGCGAGGCCCGCGAAAATATAGGGGGTCGATTCGACCAGCGTGTTCGCCAATGCCGTCGGCGTGCCGAACGCGCCCACAAAAAGGCCACCGTAGGCCGCCGTGACACTCGCCCCCGTCGCCAGGATAACGAGCGCGCCGATCACCAGGGCGGTGAAGATAGCCAGCAGGGGCACAAGCAGCTCGATGAGGAGCCGCCCCCAGTTCACCGCCAGGAGCGGCGATTTGGCCCGCGAGCGGCCCTCGTCTGCGAGGGGTGAGGGTGGGTAGTCGGCGACGCCCTCCTGGCTCAACTCGTCGTCGGTCTCGATGGTCCTCTCAGGGGCGTCTTCAGGCGCGGTGAACATCGGCCCTCTCCAACGCAGACTCGGAGGCTTGTCCACTCACTATGCCCGCCATAAGCAGGCCAAGACCCTCCCGCGTGGCTTGCGCCCCCGGCACAACGGCGATTATCGTTCCCTTGAACATCACGGCGATGCGGTCCGACAGCGCCAGTATTTCGTCCAGTTCCGTAGAGACCAGCAGCACGGCTACACCTTCGTCGCGCTTGCGTATGATGCTCTTGTGAATGAACTCAATCGAGCCAACGTCCAGCCCGCGTGTCGGCTGCGAGGCTATCAGCAGCTTGATAGGGCGAGAGAACTCGCGGGCCACCACCACCTTTTGTTGGTTGCCGCCCGACAAGCTGGACGCGGGAGTAAGGACGGTAGGTGTCCGCACGTCAAACTCTTTGACCAGTTGGCGGGCGTTGGCGTCAACCTTGTCGTCGTTTATGACCACGCCATGCGCGAAGGGAGGGCGGTAGTAACTGGAAAGCACCAGGTTGTCGGATACCGGATAGCTCAACACCAGGCCGTAGCGCTGGCGGTCTTCGGGGATGTGTGCCACTCCGTCCTCGATAACGTCGCGTGGCGTGGCGTGGGTGGTCTCCTGGTCCAGTATGCGGACGTGGCCCGACTGGACGGGGCGCAGCCCGGTAAGCGCCTCCACCAGTTCGGTCTGGCCGTTGCCTTGCACCCCCGCCACACCCAGCACTTCGCCCGCCCGCACTTCCAGCGACAGGCCGTCAACGGTGACGCTGCGGCGGTCGTCTAGCACCACCAGGTCTTGCGCCTCAAGCACCGGCACGCCAGGCTCGGCAGGCCCTTTGGACACGACCAGGATGACCTCGCGGCCCACCATCATGGCGGCCAGTTTGGCCTCGCTGCTCTCCTCTGGGGTGGTGGTGCCGACCACGCGACCACGCCTCAGTACGGTGATGCGGTCGGCGATCTCCAGCACCTCTTTGAGCTTGTGGCTGATGAAGATGACCGACTTGCCCTGCGCCACCAGCGAGCGGACCGTCTCGAACAGGTCCTCGATCTCCTGGGGCGTGAGGACGGAGGTAGGCTCGTCCAGGATGAGGATGTCCACACCGCGATAGAGGGTCTTGATGATCTCCACACGCTGCTGCACGCCCACAGGTAGGTCATGCACGAGCGCTTCCGGGGGCACGGCCAGACCGTACCGCTCGGACAGTTCGCCTATGCGCCTGTTGGCCTCTTTCTCGTCAAGGAGGAGGCCATTCGTGATCTCGGTGCCGAGCATGACGTTCTCGGCCACCGTAAGGGTAGGCACGAGCATGAAGTGCTGGTGGACCATGCCGAGGCCCTGGCGAATAGCGTCGCCAGGGCCTTTGATGCTCACCTGTTTACCATGTATAAAGATTTGCCCCTCGTCAGGCTCATACAGCCCGTAGAGGATATTCATCAGGGTGGACTTGCCTGCCCCGTTCTCGCCCAGGAAGGCGTGAATCTCGCCCGGTTCCAGGGTGAAGCTGATGTGGTCGTTTGCCAGCACACCTGGGAACCGCTTGGTGATGTCCCGTACTTCGAGGACCGGCATATCCGCTCGGAAGTACCGAGTACCGAGTACCGAGTGAATCAAGCTACTCGGTACTCGGTACTCGGTACTCGGTACTTTACTTGTTGAGATTGACGCCTGTGGTGATAGAGCCGTCGGCCAGGCCCTTGAGGGTTGTATCTATCTTGGCCTTGACATCAGCGGGGACGGCGCTGTCGGCCTTGTGGAATGGGGCAAGGCCCACGCCCTGGCTCTTGGCGTCGTTGAGGGCTGTACCGCCCGTGAACTTGCCCTCGCTGGCATCCTTGATCGCCGAGAAGACTGCATTGTCTACGCGCTTGATCGCGCTCGACAGCAGCTTATCAGAACCGGGGGCCGCGCCGTTCTGGAAGGTGGTCCCGTACTCGTCCTGGTCCACGCCGATGACCCACACGCCTTGCTGGGCCGCAGCCTGGATGCCGCCGGAGCCTGTCTGGCCGCCCGCGCCGAATATCACGTCGGCACCCTGCGAGATGAAGTCCTTGGCCGCCTCGGCGCCGCGCGCTCGGTCGGTGAAGGAGTCAATGTACACCTTCTTCACGTTGATGTCGGGCTTGACCGACTTAGCGCCGTTTTCGTAGCCCATGACATATTTCTGCACCGGCGGGATTTCCTTACCGCCGATAACGCCAATCGTGCCGCTCTTGGTCATGGAGGCTGCAAGCACGCCCGCAAGATAGCCCCCCTGGTCCTCGGCGAAGACCATGCCACGCACGTTACTAATGGCCGGGTCGTATGCGAAGTCAACTATGGCGTAGTTGATGTTGGGGTGCTTGGCTGCGTTAGCCTTCACCGCATCGCCCATCAGGAAGCCGACCGCCACTAGCATGTCGTAATTCTGCGAGGCGAACTGCTCCAGGTTCTTCTCGTAGTCGGTCTGCGCCTGGGTCTCGATGAACGCTGTCTTTACGCCCAGCTCTGTTTCGGCCCGCTTGAGGCCGTCGTATGCGAACTGGTTGAACGTGCCGTCGTTGACCTTGCCAACGTCAGTTACAAGGCCCACCTTGATCTGTTTGCCCGCAGCGCCACCGGCGGTGGGGGTCTCGCCAGCCACCATGGCCGTTGGTGTCTCACCTGCCATCATAGCAGTAGGAGTTTCACCTGCCGTCATCGCTGTTGGGGTTTCACCGGCCAACATGG
>JBBSGN010000007.1:0-15855 GCA_038254085.1 Chloroflexia bacterium
GCCCACCGCTTGATACTTATAAGTTTTTTATCTCTTATCCCCCGCTGGGATAGGCCACTGTGGTTTACCGTTGGCTACGTCGGCGGGCCAGACGGTGAGTTTGCTGCCCTTCTGCCACTGCTCGACCACCATTGGTTTGAAAGTGTTAATGCCGCGATCATTGAACTTCATCTGGCCCGCGAAGCTGATGAAGTCAGAGGCAGCGATGGCGTCGCGCACCTTCTTGGGGTCGAGAGTACCCGTCTTTTCGATAGCCTTCTGGAAGACCAACCCGGAGGCGGTAGCCATGGCGCTTTGGTACGAGGGCGCGTTGCCCCAGCGCTTGGTGAACTGGTCGTAGTAATTCTGGGGCGTCTTCCAGTAATCATCCCCGTTATACTTCAGGTCTTTGGTCCATTGAGCGCCGCCAAACACGTAGTCGGCGTCGGCCTGGAGGGTGTCCTTGAAGTCGGGAAGGGAGGGGCCGACGCTGAAACCGAAGCCCATCGGGTTGAGGCCAAGCTCTTTGCTCGACTTGATGATAGCGACCGCCTCTGCAAAGTGACCCGAATTAAGTATCAGGTCAGGGTTCTGGCCCTTAGCCTGGGTGATCTGGGCGGTCAGATTGGTCTCCGCATTAGGATACTTGATGTACGAGCCCACCTGAATGCCGTTGTCCTCGGCGACCTTCTTGGCCCCATCAGCCACTTCCACGGAGAAGGCGTCGTTCGCCGATAGGATAACCAAGTTCTTGGGCTTGGGGTTCTGGGCGGCGGCCATCTCGACCACGCCTTTGAGGTAATTGGGGGCCGGACTGAGCACGCCGAAGGTGTACTTGTAGCCCTGGCTGAATATCTTAAGGGCTGCGCCCTCGCCCTCCACCATCGGGATCTCGTGCTTCTCGGCTATGGCCGCGGCCGACTGGGTGGCCGAAGTGCCGTATGGCCCGAGCAGGAAGTTCACCTTGTCTTCGTTGATCAACTTCTCGGCCAGCTGGGCGCTCTTGTCCTGCTTGCTTTCGTCGTCATAGTACTTGGTCTCGACCTTGTACATCTTGCCGCCCACGTGGATCCCGCCTGCGGCGTTGACGGCTTCTTTCCAAAGTTCATATCCCTGCTGGGTCAGCTTGGACTCTTTGGATAGCGAGCCGGTCAGGCCCAGGGGCGCTCCAAACAGGATTGTGCCCCCGGCGCCCGATACTGCCGGCGTCTCGCCGGTCGCCTGCGTGGCCTCCGGGGTCGCAGCCCCTCCTCCGGACGATGCAGTGGGCGTTTCTCCGGGCGGTTGGAAGGTGGAGGTGGCGGCCGTGCCACATGCCGCAAGGAACAAACTGAGGGCCGCAGCGAGCGCCGTGACGCGCAGCCTGCGGCTCGAGTAGAGTAAGTAGTGGGAATAACCGATGTGCCCTGACATTGTCTCTCCTCCTTGAGCGATTGTAGTAGAAACCAAGGCCGATCCAGTAGTAACGATTATACTGCGCGAGAATAATGGCAACAAGTCACACCAGGCCCTCCGGGGGTGTCGCCTCCACCGGAGGTGTGTCTTGGCAGACCAACCCCGCGACGCCCGCAGCCAGCAGGACCACCAGTGCGCAGGTCAAGACCACCGCGGGCCAGCCCGCACTCTTCCAGAGCGAGCCTACCAGTTGCACGCCCACGCTGCCCCCCACATAGTAGAAAAAGAGGTAGAATCCGCTTGCGGCTCCACGCCCTATGCGGGCTTGGTCGCTCACGTAGGCGTTGGCCGCAGCGTGGGCTGTAAACATCCCGAACGCCAGCACCACACAACCGGCTACAACCACGATAAGGCTTTGCGAGAGGGTCAGGAATAGCCCTGCGGCCAGAGTGAGCATCCCAACTATCAGCACGGGCCGGCGACCTATGCGGGTGGATAGGTCGCCTGCGAAGGGGCCGATTGCCCCGGTAAGGTAAACGCCGTAGATTAGAGTAAGCGCCCAAAGCGGCAGGTTGAAGGGCGGTCCGGCCAGATGATAGCTTAGGTAGGTGAAAAACGAAAGGAAACTGAAGAGGAGGGCGAAGCCGACCGCGAAGACGCCAAGCAAGTGTGGGTTGCGCAGGTGCGCTCCCGAACCTGCATAGGCGGCTAATAGATTGCGGCTGCGATGAAAGCCCTTCGCTCTGGGTAGGAGAGTAGCCAGTAGAACCGCGCCGAGCAGGGCGAGGGCCGCTAACGCGCCGAACATATTTCGCCAACCCACAAGAGCGGTCAGCAAACCGCCGCCCACGCGACCCACAAGCGCCGCAGCCACCAGGGCGGATGTATAAGCACCCACCGCCGTCCCGACGAGCCGCCTCGGAAACTCGTCGGCTATGTAGGCGAGGGCCACCGCGCTGATTCCGCCCGCCAGCACACCCTGCAACACCCGGTAGACCAGCAGCCAGGTAAAGGTGGGCGCCAGCATAGCGCCCAGCGAGGGGAGGGCCAGCCCCGCGCACGTGCCCACCAGCACCGGCTTGTGCCCCACAAGGTCCGAGAGCGGGCCATAAAAAAGAAGCGACGGAGCCAACGCGCCGGTAAGGAGCGAGATAGTCAGGCCCGCCATTGGCGCGTCAACATGGAAGTCCGCCGACAAGAGCGGCAGAATCGGTTGGGTACAGTAGATCGCGGAGAGTGCGCCAATCGTGCCCAGCACCAGCGCAAAGAGCGCCGCCCGGTATGCACGGGAAGAGGCAGCAGCATCGGGGCGTTCTGCGCTTGTTGCCCTGGGTTCAGAAGAAGGCTCTACAGTCCCCACAAATTTCATACCTGGCTTCCATATGCCGGTCGGCGATGCGACCCTCAAAGTGGACGACATGTCCCTGCTGCTCAATCACGAACTGCTTATGAACGAGATCAAAGCCATGCACCAAGAACACCGGAGAGATGCCGGAGGGATGATTATACCTGTGACAAGCATACCCGATGAATTGCCTCAATACCAGCCTGCGCTCTGAGTTCTGGCACTTCCGATTTTAGTTCCTCATGCCCGGTTTCCGAGCAATTGCAGGAAATCTATTGACAGGCGGGGCAAGTAGTGCTAATATGTGGTAACGTTACCGTGACAGCGTTATCACAGTAGGTTGAGACGGCACGGAGGGAACCTTTGGGTATAACACTCCGAGAAGTAGCGGTCCGCGCTGGCGTCTCCCCAATAACCGTCTCACGGGCTCTCAACAACACCGGGCATGTCAGCACCGAGACCCGCCAGAGAGTATCTGTGGCAGTGGCCGAGCTTAACTATGTGCCCAACGCGGTTGCCAGTTCTCTGCGCTCCAACAGGACGCAACTACTGGCCCTACTCCTCACCGACGTAACTAATCCGTTCTGGACCACTGTGGCGCGGGGCGTGGAAGACGGTGCTATGGAGGCAGGGTACGGGGTTATCCTCTGTAATACCGACGAGGATCAGGTTAAGGAAGCCCGATATCTCGATCTGCTGTTACGGAGGCGCATTGACGGGCTGGTAGTAGCCCCTACTACCGAAAGCACCGAAGTTCTTCAGCACCTTATGCGTCGCAGCGTGCCCTTCGTCTTGGTGGATAGGTTGGTGAGCGGTGTAGCCGCCGACAGCGTGCGGGGTGACAGCCGTGGTGGGGCTTATGACCTGACTATGCATCTTTTGCAGACCGGACATAAGCGTATCGGTATGATCAGCGGCCCTCCTACCGTCTCCACCGCCGAAGAGCGCGTGATGGGTTACCTCGATGCCTTACGCGAAGGCGATATACCCATTGACGTTGACCTCATCTGCTATGGGCCTTATCGAGAAGGCTGGGGCCGGGAAGCCACCCTCAAACTGCTGTCGCGGCAGCCCCGCCCTGACGCGCTCTTTGCGGCCAACAACTTTATCGCGCTAGGTGTGCTGGAGGCATTGAGTACTCAGTGCCTGCGCGTACCCGAAGACATAGCCCTCGTTTGCTTTGACGATGCTACCCGATTCGCAGTTGGCGGGCCATTCCTCACAACCGCTGCCCAACCGGCAGCCGAGATGGGCCGCGTCGCCATGCGCCTATTGCTCGACCGCCTGGCCGACCCAGGCCGTGACCTACAAGACATCGTTTTGCCGACCGAGTTGGTAGTGCGCGCTTCGTGCGGGTGCAAGGGGAGCACCGAGTACCCCAACTAACTCGGTGCTCGGTGTTGGAGGAGGCAAGATGGATAAACGAAAGGTAGGAGTCCTGACGTTTTCCGATGGGCGCGATTTCGCGCATAAGCTCCAGTACGACATGAACAAGGAGTTCCAAGACCGGCTGGTGAATGCCCTCGCATCCACGGGCGAGATCGAGCCTGTGCCATGCGAGCTGGTCTGGACCACCGAGCTTGCCCGCAGCGAAGGGCGCAAGCTGCGAGACGCGGACGTGGAATGCACCATCCTCAATTACGCCATCTGGGCCTTCCCACACTTCACCTCGATTGCCACCGAGTTCGCGCCCGGCCCGTTCCTACTCTTCTCCAACATCAACCCGCAATACCCCGGCCTGGTGGCGATGCTGGCCGCCGCAGGCTCCCTCAACCAGATAGGGGTGTTCCATGCGCGTGTATCGGGCGACATTGAGGACGCGGGCACGTTCGAGAGGGTGATGCAATTCGTTAGGGGGGCCAGCGCGGTCTCACGGCTAAAGGGCGAGACCTACGGCGTGTTCGGCGGGCGCTCGATGGGCATGTACACGGCTGCGGTGGACCTCGCGCAGTGGCGGCGGCTGTTCGGCATTGACATCGAGCACATTGACCAGTGGGAGATCGTGCGCCTCAGCGCCGAGGTGCCCCAGGACAAGGTGACACGCGCCCGCGAATGGCTGGAGCGCATGGCAGGCGAGGTCGGCTACGACGACAAGGCGCTCACACCGGAGAAGTTGGAGCGCCAGATTCGCTCGTATTACGCGATACGGCAACTGATTGACCAATGGGATCTCGATTTTGTGGGAATCAAGGGTCAGCCGGAGCTTACCAATAACTTCGCCACGATGGACCTGGCCGAGGCGTTCCTGAACGACCCCTACGACTGGGACGGCCCGCACGAGCCTATCGTATGCGCTACTGAGGCCGACAGCGACGCAGCCCTTACAATGGAGATATTCAAGCATATTGCCCGCACGCCGGTACTATTCGCGGACGTGCGGCATTATGACGCTGAATATGACTTTTGGGGCCTGGTAAATAGCGGCCAGCACGCCACCTACTTCGCGGGCAAGTCGTTCAAGCCCGAAGACAATATGCCCCACGTCAAGTTGATGCCCGAAATCTTCTACTTCCCGGCGGGCGGGGCCAGCGTGATGCACATAGCCAGACGCGGTGAGGTCACGCTGGGGCGCTTGACACGCAAGGACGGCAAATACTGGATGGCTACCTTGCCTGCTGAGTTTATAGAGTTACCGCCGGAAGTGGCAGAGAGGAAAGCGGCGGCCACCACCCCCGAATGGCCGCACGCCTTCGCCCGCCTCAAGGTGCCGCCTGAGACTTTCATTGATACCTACTCAAGCAATCACATACACGGTGTCTACGGCAACTATGCGCAAGATTTGATATGGACGTGCAAGATACTGGGGATAGATTACCGGGTGTATACGTGAAGCAGCTCACGTAAGTTACTGCTACACAAGAGGGTAGGATGACGACGATGGCTGAACCACACAACGTGCCGCTTGCCCCTGCTCGGCAACCGATCACTGAGGAGGCCTCGCCCAAGGCGCCCGTACTGATGATGCGCGGTATCACCAAGCGCTTTCCCGGTGTGTTAGCGCTGTCCGAAGTAGATTTCACCGTCTATCCCAGCGAGGTGCATGTGCTCGTAGGCGAGAATGGCGCGGGCAAGTCAACGTTGATGAAGATCTTAAGCGGGGTCTACACCGACTACGAAGGCCAGGTCGAATTGGACCGCAGTCCCATCCACCCACGCAGTCCCCGCGACGCTCAAAAGCATGGAATCGCCATGATCCATCAAGACCTGCAGCAGATTCCTGAACTGACAGTATACGAAAACCTTTTCCTGGGTCGGGAGTACCATGGCTTTCTTGGCAAAGTGGACACGCAGCGCATGCGGGCCGAGACCCGGCGCTGGCTGAGTAGTCTTGGCCTTAACATTGACCCCGACAGGCAAGTTAAGCACCTGCGGGTGGCCGAGCGCCAGTTGCTGGAGATCGCCAAAGCGATCAGCCTGGAGGCGCGCGTGCTGGTCATGGACGAGCCTACGTCTGCCCTGAACTCTGAGGAGGTTGCGCATCTATTCAACGTGATCCGTAAACTTCGCTCCGAAGGCGTGGCTATCATCTATATTAGCCATCGCCTCGATGAAATATTCACTATTGCCGACCGAATTACCGTCCTACGCGATGGCCGCCTAGTCGATTCGCGCCCCGTAGAGGAGATGAATCGCGCAATGCTGATCCGCCTGATGGTAGGACGTGAGTTGACGGACCTCTTTCCTACCGAGGCGCGGGAACTTGGCCCTGAATTGCTGAATGTGGAGGGTCTCAGTCTCACCGACAACCGGCGGCCCCTCCACGATATCAGCTTCGCAGCACGCGCCGGCGAGATTGTCGGCCTGGCTGGTCTGCTCGGTGCCGGTCGCACCGAACTCTTGGCGACGTTATATGGTGTGCCCCACCCGCGACAGGTGCATGGCCGCATTTTTGTTCGGGGGCAGCCAGTGCGCTTCCGCTCGCCACGCGACGCAATCGCCGCCGGCATCAGCTTCGTTACTGAAGACCGCAAAGGCCAGAGCCTGGTACTGGTGCGCTCGGTACGCGAGAACATCAGCTTGGTCGGTCTGCGGCAGTTCTTACGAGGTCTGGTCTTGAACCTCGCCCGTGAAGAGGCATCCGTGGGCAGCCTGATACGGAACCTTCGCATCAAGACGCCCGGTATCAATGTTCGCGTGGCGCAACTCAGCGGCGGCAATCAGCAAAAGGTCGTGCTTGCCAAATTCTTGCTGGTGCAACCGAAAATTATTTTGCTGGACGAGCCCACGCAAGGCATAGATATCGGTGCCAAGGTCGAGATATACACATTGATCAACCGCATGGCCAAAGAGGGCGCAGCGGTAATGTTGGCTTCTTCTGAGATGCCCGAGCTACTGGCGCTCTGCGATCGGATCCTGGTACTCTGTGAGGGCCAAGTAGCCGGCGAACTAGCACGTGGCGAAGCTACTCAGGAGAAGATCCTGGAGCTTGCCACCCGTTTCCGCAGAGCAGACGCGGGTGAACGCACCACTGCGGCATAAACCGACCAGGGAAGAGAGCGGTCTATCAATGGCACAACTTGCACAGGCAATTGCCCCACCCGTTGGCCGGCGCCAGCGCATCTTGTTGACGGTGCTCCGGTTCCAGGGCTATTTCGGTTTGCTGACGGTCTTCCTGTTGGGGATCATCTTTTCGCCCACGCGACGAGGGGTCAATCTCTTCATTGATCCGCTCAATCAGGCCAATATCGTCAGGGATATCGCCGAGAACGGTATCATTGCTATCGGGATGACCCTAGTGATCCTCATCGGCGGCATCGACCTGTCGGTAGGCGCAGTGGTCGCTCTGGTGGCGACCACCGGGGCTGCCCTGCTGATGCGAGTCGGCATGGGGACAGAGGTGACTATCCTGGCGATGCTGGCACTGGGTGCGGCGGTTGGATTCACAAACGGTCTGGTGTCTACTCGATTTCGCATACAGTCGTTTATAGTCACCCTGGCTATGATGAGCGTGGCGCGGGGCCTAGCACGCATCATATCAACCGGCCTAGCTATCCCGATAGCCTACGGCCCTGGTGCCGCCCCGGTGAGTTTCTCATGGCTTGGCACCCGTATCGGGCCGAACGTGCCGGTGCCCGCACTGATAATGCTGGTCATCGCGGTACTCACCGGGCTGATGCTGCGTTACACGCCTTTCGGTCGCCATGTGTACGCCATCGGCGGCAACGAAGTGGCGGCGCGACTTTCGGGTGTGCGAGTCGAGCGGATCAAGATTACAGTATTCGTTATGTGTAGTGTGCTCACGGCTCTGGCCGGGCTGATCCATGCAGCCCAGTTGAACCAGGGAAGCCCCAACGAAGCTGTCGGCTACGAGTTGAATGCCATCGCTGCTGTGGTCATCGGCGGCACCAGCCTGATGGGCGGAATCGGCAGCATCACCGGCACCATTATTGGTGCGCTGATGCTCGGTATGCTCGACAATATCCTGGGTCTGAACAACGTCAACAGTGATATCCAACTACTCGTCAAGGGTGCATTGATCGTAGCAGCTGTGATTCTTCAGCAACTGCGCCCCCGTGACCAGGAATAGCGACGTTTTCGAGAGGAAGGAGGTGGTGCCAGTACTGGCCCGCGTACGCGGCGTCTCACGCCGGGGTTCCAGGGAACATACTATTCTACATCTGATCTATGAGCAATATGGAAGCTCAACCAAGCAGGTGGGCTATCACGATAAGCCAGGCGGCCCCAGAGCTACCTGACCAACCGCTTTTAAGGAGGCAAAGTCAATGAGTAGATTTTCTCGTTCATGGAGAGTTGCCAGTGTGATAATAACCCTCACTCTTCTAGCTGCGTGCGACACCGGTGCCACCACTAATACGCCAGTACCTGCCAACCCAACAGCCGATACAGGTGCCGCGGCCACCAATACCAGTGCTCCTAGCGGCAGTAACACCAAGAGCCAGTATGTGATCGCAATGTCGCAAGCGAACAAGGCCGAGCCGTGGCGCGAGGCAATGGACACCCAGATCGTTGATGCGGCCAAGGCGCACCCAGAGTTGAAGGTCGTCCTGGCTGACGCTCACCAGGACAACGCCAAGCAAGTCACCGACGTAGAGAACTTCATCCAGCAGAAAGTCGACCTGCTGATCATCTCACCTAACGAAGCAGCGCCTTTGACGGACGTGGTAAAGAAGGCCTACGACGGGGGCATACCTGTTGTCGTCCTCGACCGCGCGGTGCTTGGCGATGCCTACACAATGTTTATCGGGGCCGACAACGTCAAGATTGGGGAGCTAGCAGGCAAGTTTGTGGCGGACTGGTGTAAGCAAAACAATCACAGTCCGTGCAACACTCTGGAGATCAAAGGTCTCTCAGGCTCGCCGCCCGCCGCCGACCGTGATAGCGGCTTCAAGAAAGGCATAGCCGGCAACCCGGATGTGAAGATCGTAGCTGATCCCACCGCAGATTGGCTGCGAGAGAAAGCAGTACCTGCAGCAGCGGCTGCATTCCAGGCAAACGAGCAGATAGATGTCGTCTACGGGCACAACGATCCAATGGCGGAAGGTGCCTATATAGCGGCCAAGAACGCCAATAAGGATCTAAGTAAGATGTTGTTCGTGGGTATTGACGGGCTGCCGACCCCTGACGGAGGCATAGTGTCTGTTTTGCAAAGCCGTCTGGGGGCCACCTTCGTCTACCCAACCGGCGGTATGCAAGCCATAGATTGGGCGGTGAAGATCTTAGAGCAAGGCGCTAAACCTCCGAAGAAGGTTGTGCTGGACACCGAACAGGTAGACAGTAAAACAGCCCCAGATGTTTGCAAAAAGTTCAATTGCCCTGGTAAGTAGTTAGCACAACAACGCTTGTGGCCCCGAGCAAAATAACTCGGGGCCTGCGGCCCCGAGTTACCTGTCTGGGAGTTCGACTTTGGAGTGTTATACTATCGGTCTGGATTTCGGCACGGAGTCGGGGCGGGCGGTACTGATGCGAGTCAGCGACAGGTGCGTGGTCGCAGGGGCGATTTACCAGTATCCCGACGGCGTTATTGACACGCGGCTACCGAGCGGGGAACCGTCATTGCCGCCGGAGTGGGCGCTGCAAAACCCTCGCGACTGGCTGGGCGCTTTAGAGTTTGCTGTGCCCGAACTGCTGAAGGAGTCGGGGGTGAGTCCCGAAGCCGTCATCGGCATCGGCATTGACTTTACTGCCTGCACGGTCCTGCCGACGACTGCGGATGGCATTCCTCTCTGCATGATTAAAGAGTGGGAGGGAGTGCCCCACGCCTGGCCCAAGCTGTGGATGCACCACGCGGCCCAACCGCAGGCCGACCGTGTAAATGCGTTGGCCCACGAGCGCGGCGAGAGCTTTATCAAGAGGTATGGCGGCAAGATATCTTCGGAATGGCTGATCCACAAGGCGCTGCAAATACTGGAGGAGGCCCCGGATGTGTACGCGGCGGCAGACCGGATTATCGAAGGGGGCGGGTACAACACCCTGGCCGCAGCCGCTTGAAACATACAGGCCAAAACAGGCCAGTCAACAGGTGTATAACGAGCTTTACCGTCAATACCCGCGGCTGGTTGACCTGTTCGGGCGGGGCGAAGGCTCGATTCTCAGGATGCTGCACCGCATACGTTCCGAGAGCTTGAGCCATTAGACGAGACAGCATGGGGCCACACCGCATCCCGTGCGGCAGGCTCTAAACCTTCGTGGTGTAGAAGCGCAAGCAACTTTGCCTGACAACGGCAAGAAAGGAGGTTCGCATAGATAGACCGGGAGTTAGAAGGAGCTTTGCTCATCATCTGGGTTTCTGGCAATAGCTGTCGCGCACATGCGGCGGCAGGTGCCAACCATCCGAGTATAGGAGGAAAGATAATGAAACGTAAACTCGTTACCCTGGCTGCCCTTCTTACCGTCTTCTCAATGCTGGCGGGGTGTGACACAGGTACGACCCCCGCCACGCCAGTAGTCGCGCCTACCGATACCGCAGTGGTGGCTGCACCCACCAACACAACTGGGGCTGCTGCTCCCACAGATACCACCGCCGCAGCAGCGCCCACCGATACCACTGCTGCCGGTGGCAGTGGAGGCCAACAGTTCGCGGGCGTGACGGTTAACGTCTTGACCTTCACCGGGCCGCAGATCGCCGAGCCGTTGCAGCGACACGCGCCTGAGTTCGCGGCTAAGACCGGCGCGAGGATCAACGTCGTGACCGTCCCCTTCAGCGATCTCTATCAGAAGATACTCACCGACCTGGCGACCAAGACCAATAGTTACCAGGCGTTCGTCTTCGACCCCCAGTGGATGGGCGACTTTGTCACACCCGGCTACCTGGAAGACGTCACCAGCCGCGTGAAGGCCGACACAGCCCTGCAATGGGACGACGTGGCCCCCTTCTTCCGCGACTTCAGCGCCACCTACCAGGGCAAGACCTACACCATCCCTCTGGACGGCGATTTCCAGATGGTCTACTACCGCAAGGACATACTGGACAAGGACGGAGTGAAGCCGCCCCAGACATGGGACGATTATCTGAGCACCGCCAAAATGTACAATGGCAAGGACCTGAACGGCGACGGCGCGCCCGACTACGGCTCCTGCATCTCCAAGAAGCGCAATGCCCAGGCATACTGGTATGTCATGTCGGTGGCGGGCGCCTTCTTACAGACGATGGGCACCAGCCAGGGCGCGTTCTTTGACGCCGACACAATGAAGCCTCTCACTAACAACGAAGCCTTCGCGGCCGCGCTGGATGTCTACAAGAACACCACCCAATACGCCCCGCCCGACGAACTCAACCTGGACGTAGGCGACACGCGTGGCCTCTTCACTTCGGGGCGATGCGCTCTGTCCCTGGACTGGGGGGACATCGGCCCGCTAGCCGTTGACCCTAAGACCTCCAAGGTCCAGGACAAAGTCGGCTCGATCATCCTGCCTGGCTCCAAGAAGGTGCTGGACCGTGCCTCTGGCAAGCTGGTGGATTGCACTTCTGCCAACTGCCCGAACGCCACGAATGGGGTAAACCATGCGCCTTACGCCGCCTTCGGTGGGTGGTCGGGCGCGATCAACGCAGCGGACGACCCCAAAGTGAAGGATGCCACCTACGCCTTCCTGTCTTATGTGAGCCAACCGGCACAGTCCAGCGTGGACGTGACGCTGGGTAAGACGGGCTTCAACCCATACCGCGCCTCGCACTTCAAGAATCTCGACCCATGGTTGAAATCGGGCATGAGCGAGGCGGCAGCGAAGGATTACTTGGGCGCTATCCAGGAAAGTCTGAATAGCCCCAATATGGTGCTGGATCTGCGCGTGCCCAAGTCCAATCAGTACCAGGGCGTCGTGCTGGACAAGGCCGTCGCCCAGTTCCTGGCGGGCGAAATCAGCCGCGACGACGCTATGAAGCAGATAACCGATGGCTGGGAGGAGATCACCAACCAGGAAGGCCGCGATAAGCAACAGGCAGCTTACAAGGCCAGCCTGGGTGTGCAAAGGTAATCTCTAAGCAGATGCAACTGGCGAAACAGCAGCCTCAAGGCTCGGCCCCCAAAGGGCCGAGCCTTGAGGCTGCGCCCGTAACACCCATAGCACCCGTGCGGCCTCGCAGTGGATGGGCAATCGACTCGCGTTCCGAGCGCCTGGTGCGCGCGAGTTTCCTGTGGCCCGCCTTGCTGGTGGTGCTGCTCCTCTCTATCTTCCCTCTAATCATCTCCCTCTACTTATCCCTTTCGCATCTGGAGTTCGTAAAGGGGGGATTCAATATCAGGTTTATTGGGTTTGATAACTACCGCACCCTGCTCTTCGGCAGCGAGAAGACCCACCTGCTGGGCCTGGCGCGCTCGCCCTCGGCGCTGGGGTGGATACTATTCGTTGCCGGGATAGGGTTGCTTGGCTGGATGCTGTATGGGGCGGCACGCAACCGCAGCGTCTCGATAATGGGCTGGATATTGCGCTTTCTGGGCGCTATCTTCGCGGGGGCCTTGCTCTGGCTGGCCGTCAGCACCCTCAGTCCCGGCGGGCGTCCCGGCACACTGATGGTTACGCTCATCTATGTGTTCGTCGGTATCGCGGTCCAGTATTTGTTGGGCCTCGGTCTGGCCTATCTGACCACCCAGCGGCTGCCGGGGAGGCGCTTCTTCCGCGTGGTCTTTTTGCTCCCTATGATGATTACGCCGGTGGGCGTGGCCTATATGTTCAGGATGCTGGCCGATACCGGCAAAGGCCCCTTCCAGCCGCTTTGGAAAGCCCTCGGGTTGACCAACTTTTCCTGGGTCAATGACCCCTGGGGCGCTCGTGCCGCTGTGATGATCGGGGACATCTGGCAATGGACGCCCTTCATGTTTATCGTGCTGCTGGCCGTCCTGGAAACGCAGGACGTGGAGACGGTAGAGGCGGCGCTGGTGGATGGGGCAGGTCGCCTGGATATTTTCCGCCACATCACCCTGCCTAGCATCATCCCGGTTAGCACAACCCTAGTCCTGATCCGGTTGATCGAGGGCTTCAAGATAGTGGACTTGCCTAACATACTGACTAACGGGGGGCCGGGCACCGCCACCGAGTCGTTGAGCCTGCACGCCTATATAGCCTGGCGCACGCTTGATCTGGGAGGCTCGGCGGCGGTCGCCTATACCTTGCTGTTTATCGTAACAGTGGTTGGCATTGCCTACGTCAATCTAGTCAGAGGCCGAGTAGCGGAGGCGTAGCATGAGAAGTACCACAAGAAGAACTTTCGGGAGGAGGTCCGTGTTGGACCCCTCGCCCCTGGCCAAGACAGTCTCGTATCTCATACTGGGGTTTTGGACCTTCGTGGTGCTGTTCCCCCTCTATTGGCTGGCGGTTACATCGTTCAAGCAGCCGATACAGGTGGACAGCGGGCCGGTGTACATACCCTTCGTGGACTTCCAGCCTACGATGGACAACTGGCACTATATCCTGGTAGACCTGCGCAACGACACGCTACGCCCTTACATCAACACGATTGTGGTCGGCTTCATCAGCGCGGCGGTGGCGTTGGCGCTCGGCTCGGCAGCCGCCTACGCGCTGGTGCGCTTCCAGTACGCCCCTCGCCTGGGGGCGATAGGGGTGTTCATCGGCACGGTGCTGCTGACCACCCTGATTATTATCCTCGGCGTGCCCTGGCCGTTGGCGGCGCTGATTGGCGTGGCCCTCCTCGTAATAATGCTACAAACAATAGGGAGGCGTTTCAAGCGCGCCCTCAAAAACAGCGACATCGCCTTCTGGCTCATCTCGCAGCGCATGTTGCCTCCGGTGGCAGTGGTGATTCCTGTGTACGTGCTGTTCCAGCAGTTTCACCTGCTCGATACCCAATTCGCGCTGATAGTTACCTATGTGGCGACCAATCTGCCCATCGTAGTGTGGCTGATGCGCGACTACTTCCAGACGGTACCCCTCGAACTGGAAGAGAGCGCGGCTGTGGATGGGGCTTCCAGCTACCGCATATTCTGGTCAATCGTGTTGCCGGTGTCGAGGTCGGGGTTGGTGGCGACCTTCTTGTTCGTGCTGGTGTTCGCCTGGAACGAGTACCTACTTGCCCTCTTCCTATCCAGCGCCAACGCCCAGACGATGCCCCTCACGGTCGCCGCCCAGAACGCCACCAGAGGGCCGCAGTGGTGGTACATGTCGGTACTCATACTTATCATGATTATCCCCGTAATCGCTATGGCTATCGTGCTTGAGCGGTTCATCTCGCGCGGCCTGCTGGTGGGGGCGGTGAAGGGGTAATTGCGAATTGCGAATTAGGAATTATGAATTATGAGTTTTGAGTTCTTTTGAGGAGAGGATATGGTGATCTGGGAATACCACAAGAGCTTGGGCGATGGCGACCTTGAAGTGCTTGGTAGGGCGGGCTGGGAGCTAGTGGCCGTTGTGCCTTCGACTGGCGAGGAGGCCGCCTTTTACTTCAAACGGCCCGCCCCTGGCTTCCGCGAGAGAGTAACCAACGACCAAAAGCGGCATTATTACACGCTATTGGGCATCAAAGGCCCCGAGGAGAAAGTGTAGCGCATGAAAAAAGGCGGCATACTGCACCCTGGCATCTGCCAGTTGCTCGCTTCGACCGGGCACACCGATTACATTACCATCTGCGACAGAGGCTTCCCGGTTCCCGACGGCCCAAAGCGGATAGACCTGGCCCTCGTTGACGGCATCCCAACCGTGCCCGACGTTCTGCGGGCTATTGCGGCAGAGTGGTCGCTCGACCGCGTGATTATCACCCAGGAAATGACCGAGGCCAGCCCACAGCAGGTGGAAGCTATCCGCCAAATCGTAGGGGACGCGCCCCTGCAAGTAGTTTCTCATTTAGAGCTAAAGCACCTCTCGCACAGCGCCAAAGGCACCATCCGCACCGGCGACATCACGCCCTGGGGGAACATAATTGTGGTTAGTGGTTAGGATTAGCGAAGTGCAAAGTACTGATTACCTATTCATGAAAGGAACAGGTATGGCCGAAAAGCAAAGCAGCGCGCTCAGTCGCATTACCCCGCAGGTGGTGGCCCGCGCGGCAACGCTGGTCAAGACGGGACAGGTGTACGACCTGGGGGCCGAGATGAGCGGCGATATGCCGGCAACCGACAAGGATGTGTTCATGCCCTACCGGCTGCTCACGTATCGGAGTTCCCGCGACCTCGGGCGACAATTCGACATGAAAGGCGTCTCCTTCTACACGGAAGTGGTCATGGCGACACCCCACGTATCCACCCATATAGACGCGCTCAACCATGTAATCAGAGACGGCCACATTTTCGGCGGGCGCAGCACCGACGAGGTAGAGCATGATTTTGGCATGTCAGCCGAGGGCATCGAGACCGTCCCACCCATAGTCACTCGTGGCGTGTTGCTCGACGTTGCCGCCTACAAGGGTGTCGAGCGAATCGAGGACCACTACGAGATCACCGTGAGCGATCTGCAAGAGACGGTAGCGCGGCAAGGCACCAAGCTTCAAACGGGCGATGCAGTGCTTATTCACACTGGCAAGATGCGCCAGTACGCGGTGGACAACAACGCATTTCTGGCCGGGCAGCCCGGTGTGGGCCTGGATGCGGCTCTGTGGCTGTACGACCAGGGGATGGCTGTGTTGGGCAGCGACACCACCGGCACCGAGCCGCAACCCGTCACCGACTGGAGGCATACGGTCCACGTCGCTATGCTGTTAGAGCGAGGTGTCCATCTGATAGAATGGCTCA
>JBBSGN010000008.1:0-14819 GCA_038254085.1 Chloroflexia bacterium
ATTGCCGCAAAGAAGGCCCGGTGAAATGCAGCAATGTGCTTGGCGGCATCATCCACGACTACTATCGCGAAGCGGCCTGACCGAAGTTGAGAGCGTGGATGGCCTTCCCGCACACTACAGGATTGATTGAAAAGTTACGATGCCTAAAATAAGTAACGAGAATGACCCTTCTCAGAATCTAATTGCCCTGTGGCGTGTTCTTATCCACAAAAGTTACCTCGCCTCTGCCGTTATGCTAAACTGGCCCGGTGGGACAGCCCGACACCTGCACAGGAGGTATGACGCGCTAATGACGTTCATTCAACAAGACGAAACAGTTGTTGAGACACTCGAACAAGAGCCTGCCTCTTTGGCCCGTCCAGGTAACGGTGCAGAGGCCGCTCTTGTACTGCTACCGTCTCAACGAGCGGACCAACACCCGGCGGCGGTCTATCTTGCGCGTCTTGCTCCCGGCTCGCGGCGCACCATGTCCGAGGCGCTAAATACGATTGCGGCTTTGCTCACTTCTAATCGTTGCAACATGCAAACGCTCGACTGGAGCGCCCTACGATACCAGCACACCGCCGCCGTCCGCGCACTTCTCGCGGAGCTATACGCGCCTTCAACAGCCAACAAGATGCTGGCCGCGCTGCGCGGCGTGTTGCGCGAAGCCTGGCGCTTGGGCCAGATGACCGCCGAGGAGTTCCAGCGTGCCGCCGACCTCCCTTCCGTGCGCGGCACAACCCTTCCACGCGGACGCGCCCTCGCCCATGACGAGCTAAATAGACTATTCACCGCGTGCGCCGCCGACAAGGGCCTCGCTGGTGTGCGCGACGCGGCTCTCCTCGCCGTGCTGTATGGTTGCGGCCTGCGCCGCAGCGAGCTGGTCCAGCTTGACCTTGACGATTACGCCCCCACGACAGGCGCTTTAAGAGTGCGGGCGGGCAAAGGGAATAAAGCCAGAATGACCTACGTAACCGGAGGAAGTCGCGCCGCTCTGGACGCCTGGACGCAAGCGCGCGGCAAGAGTATAGGCGCGCTATTTTGCCCCGTGAACAAAGGCGGCAAACTAGCCCTGCGCCGCATGAGCGACCAGGCCGTCAGGAAGATACTTCGCAAGCGCGCGGATCAGGCAGCCGTCGCGCCGTTCTCGCCCCACGACCTGCGGCGCACTATGATAGGCGATCTCCTCGACGCAGGCGCGGACATCTCGACTGTGCAACGCCTGGCCGGGCACGCCAACGTCACCACCACTACTCGCTACGACCGGCGTGGCGAAGCGGCCAAGCGCAAGGCGTCGGAACTCCTCGATGTGCCCTACCAACAGGACAAACCTGGCTGTTAGAATGAACTCACCGCAGGGACGCAGAGAGCGCAGAGTAACGCGGAGCTATTGGAGTTATTATTGTTTCCGTCTATTTTTGGGTCGGTGGTTTATAATGTTACCAGGACAAGTCGATGGACTATGATATACCGATCTCCACGAAACTCTACACCAACATGGTGTCAGACCAACACCCGCCCGCCTCCTTGGAAATTGCGGAGCGCGCGGCTATTCGTTATCGCGGCCTCCACGGAGCAGAAACCTCGGATTGGGTGTCGGTGGAGGAACCATTGCAAATACGCCTGGCTGGAGAGGACGTTGCGGTCACGATGCGCACACCAGGGCACGACCAGGAACTGGCAGCCGGGTTTCTCTTCGGCGAAGGGGTTATCGCGGCTAAGAGCCACATCGAAGAGATAAGTCACTGTCCCGACCCCGACGGTACACCGGCGCAAAACATTGTGAACATCCTACCCACCGACCGCGCTCTGCTGGACCCCGCTCGTTGGGGGCGCAACTTCTATTCCAACTCTAGCTGCGGCCTGTGCGGCAAAACGGCCATTGACCAGGTGGTTTCTCTCCTGCCTGTTCCTGCCGCCAGGCACGGCCCGACCATCGCCCTTAGCACGCTCTACACCCTGGAAGGCAAGCTCCGGGACGCGCAGAGGTCGTTCGCCAGCACCGGTGGCCTGCACGCGGCGGGACTGTTCGACGCCCAGGGCAATCTGCTCTTGCTGAGAGAGGACGTGGGCAGACACAACGCGGTAGACAAAGTAATCGGCTATGCCCTCTTGAACGATATACTCCCTCTTCAGGACTACCTGTTGGTCGTCAGCAGCCGCGCATCATTCGAGATCGTGCAGAAATCGCTCAGGGCGGGCATCGCTATCCTTGCCGCCATGTCCGCTCCGTCGAGCTTGGCGGTGGACATGGCTCAACAGTCTGGCATGACCCTGATAGCCTTCCTCCGCCAGGGTCGCCTCAATGTCTACTCCGGCGAGGAGCGAGTGATGAGTTGTTAGTTACCAGTCGCTAATAGCAGACGGGCCATTGGAAGACAAAGAGTCCAATGGCCCGTCTGCTATTCCCGGCGTTGAACCGGGATCAGGCTACCTCATTTACTTAATTTACCTAGAGTTGGAAGTGGCACGTCGCGCCATCCAGCCAACACCGAACAGGCTGAGGGCTACGAGCGCAACTATCACATACAAGCTGGCATCAGTCTGCCCCGTGCGTGGCATACCGACCACCACTGGGGTTTCAGTGGCCTCGACCACTGGCGGCAGAGTGGGCGGCACCGCAACGGTCGGCGGAGTAACCTCAGTAGGCGCAGTGGTTGGCGGTGGAGGTGCCGTTGGCTGCGTTGTTGGCAGTACTGTCTCAGTTGCCTGAGCAGTGGCCACTTCCGTTACCGGGGCCGTGGTGTTTGTGGGTGCAGGCGGAACCGCCGTGTTGGTGGGCGCTACGGTGGGCTGGGCTACCTGCGTGGCCTGGGCGGTAGTCAGTATGCAGAAGTAGATCACCGACGTGTTGTTACTTCTTGCGCCGACGAACGTGACCGCCCAGCGGCCCGAAGCCACCGCCAGTATTCGATCGGTGATCTCGAAAGGCAATGGCCCTAGCGAGCCATCAGCGTTCACGGGCAATGGCACAGGATTCGCCGTACCGAACACATTGCCGTTAGGCAGGGTGAAGAAGAACGACACGTCCTCGCCGACTGTAAAACCGGTCGCTCGGAACTGTATCGTCGTGCCTACCGTTCCATAGGTAGGCGTGGCCGTCCCGTTCACCGTGCCGGTTGTGTCACAACCCGGGGAAGATTGCGCTGCAGCCGTGCCGACCGAGGCAAAACTGAGCATAAAAGCTACCAGTAAACCAAGCGATAAAGTAACCGACCTCGAATGTTTACGTATTTCTCCCTCCTTTAATATGGTCTATTTTGGCGATTCAGCGACTGTGCAAGAACCTGTGCTTGCAATTAGCAAGTATTGTGCCACCGAAAGAGAATGGACTATAGAGACGATGCGTAACAATCAGGTGTCAGTTTTTTCTACCTTCTTTCATCTGTCGTCTATCCTCACCAATTAGTGTTATAATGCTATATTCTCCCACTACCCGGCCACTACATGGAGGTTCACAAAGTGGCAAATCGCAAAAGCTCCAAACGGCGTAACCTCTTCTGGCGATTAGGCAACGACCCGCAGCCCTACAGCCAAATGTCGAGAGCCAAGCACTCGCGCATCAGGGACGCGGTGGCGGTCAACGGGGTCTGCCCCTACTGCGCCGTCGGCTGCGCCCAGCAGATTTACGTCAAGGGCGGCCAGATCGTTGACATCGAAGGCGACCCCCGCAGCCCCATCAATGAAGGCACCCTCTGCCCCAAAGGCTCCAACACCTTCCAGCTAACCGTCAACCCACATCGCCAGCAGAAAGTGCTACATCGCGCTCCATATAGCGACCACTGGGAGCAAAAGCCCCTCGACTGGGCTATGGACCGCATCGCCCATCTCACGAAGGAGACGCGGGATAGCACCTTTGTCGAGAAAGATGAAGACGGCGATATAATCGCCCACACCACCGCGATGGCCCACCTGGGCGGCGCCACCCTCGACAACGAAGAGAACTATCTGATAAAGAAGCTTTTCAATAACCTGGGTATGGTGGCAATCGAGAACCAGGCGCGCATATGACACAGCGCATCGGTGCCCAGTTTGAGCGCCACCTTCGGACGCGGAGCCGCCACTACCTTCCAGGAAGACCTCCAGTCTAGCGACTGCATACTTATCATGGGCTCAAATATGGCCGAGGCCCACCCGGTCGGTTTCCGCTTCGTGGTGAAGGCGCGCGAAAAGGGCGCGAAGGTGTTCCACGTTGACCCCCACTTCAGCCGTACATCGGCCTGCGCTACCAACTATGTGCCGATCCGCACCGGCACCGACATCGTCTTCCTGGGTGGTATCATCAATCAGGTATTGCAGCAAGAACGGTGGTTCAAGGAGTACGTGCTGCCCTATACCAACGCCGCCACTATCATAAACGACCAGTACGTGGACGCCGAGGACAACGGCGGCGTCTTCTCAGGTTTCGACCCGGAAACCAAGTTGTACGAACTTGACAAGGCCCACTGGCACTATGCGGGCGAGCCTACGCCCTCTGCGGCTGTCGTGCCGCCCGAAGCGAAGGCCCAGGCATGGAACCAGACCTCGGCTGCGGTCAAGCGCGGCACGCCGGGGCGAGACTTCACCCTTCAACACCCTAACTGTGTGCTCAATATCCTACGCCGCCACTACGCCCGCTACACGCCTGAAATGGTCGCAAACACCTGCGGCTGTACCCAGGAGCAGTTTCTGGAAGTGGCCGAGCAAATGATGCTCAACTCGGGCCGCGAGCGCACGGGCGCTATCGTCTACGCGGTCGGTTGGACACAGCACACGACCGGTGTGCAGATAATACGCGCGGCGGCGATCCTGCAACTGCTTCTGGGCAACGCGGGCAGGCCGGGCGGTGGCGTGATGGCGATGCGCGGCCACGCCAGCATCCAGGGGTCCACCGACATACCCACTCTCTATAACCTCCTACCCGGCTATATTCCCCAGCCCGCTAAGTCGCGTCAATGCAACACGCTCGCCGACTACCTGGAGCAGGAGAAAGTCGAGCGCGGCTATTGGGTCAATCTCCCCAAGTTCGTGGTCAGCCTCCTCAAGGCATGGTATGGAGACGCCGCCACCCAAGAGAACGATTGGGGCTTCTCCTGGGTGCCACGCATCACCGAGGATCACTCGCAACTTCCCACGTTCGTCAAGATGGCAGAGGGCAAGGTGCGCGGTCTCTTCCTGATGGGCCAAAACCCGGCTGCGGGCGCACCGAACGCTCGGCTCAACCGCGAGGCGTTACGCCAGCTTGACTGGTTGGTGGTGCGTGACTTCTTCTTGCTAGAGAGCGCCACCTTCTGGAAAGACGGCCCCGACCGCCCCGACCCGGCCACTATCGGCACCGAGATTTTCTTCCTACCCGCCGCCGCAGGCGCCGAGAAGCCCGGCACCCTCACCAACACCCAGAGGCTGATACAGTGGCACGATAAGGCGATGGACCCGCCGGGCGACTGCCGCTCCGACCTCTGGTTTATCTGGAACCTGGGCCGTCACCTTAAATCGCTCTACGCAGGCAGCGCCGAACCGCGCGATGGTGGCCTACTCAACCTCACCTGGAATTACGCGCACGACCAACCCGAAGTCCTGCCGGACGGCAGCGTTAGCCGCCTTCAAGACGAGCCGGACACCGAGAAGGTGCTGAGGGAGATAAACGGCTATCGTATATCAGACGGTAGCCAGCTCAAAGCCTTCGACGAAATAACAGACGACGGCAGCACCGCCTGTGGCTGCTGGATATACACCGGCGTCTATCCAGAAGAGGGCTGCAACCGCTCACGGGACCGTATCGCCGTGCCTGGCCGCCACGTCAACCCCGATTGGGCCTTTGCGTGGCCTGCCAACCGCCGCATGATGTACAATCGCGCCAGCGCCGACCCCGACGGCAACCCGTGGAGCGAGCGCAAACGATACGTCTGGTGGGACGGCGAGCAGAAGCGATGGACAGGACTGGATGTACCCGACTTCCCGCTCGACAAACCGCCCGATTACCGCGCCGCGCCAGGTGCCACCGGCATGGACTTCATTGACGGCGACTCTCCTTTCTTCATGCACTCCGACGGCAAGGGTTGGCTCTTCGCGCCCGGCGGCATCAAGGACGGGCCGCTGCCTACCCACTACGAGCCTGTTGAGTCGCCCGCTTCGAACCCCCTATACGAGCAGAGGAGCAACCCAACGGCGAGCATACCCGAAGTGCCTCTCAACCCAATCGCCCCGCCCGCCGACCCTGACTATCCCCTTGTGGCGACCACCTATCGGCTTACCGAGCATTACCTGAGCGGTGGCATGAGCCGTTTTGATAGCTGGCTCAACGAGCTTCAACCTGCCATGTTCGTGGAGATAAGCCCCGAACTCGCCTCCGAGCGTGGCGTCCAGCACGGCGACTGGGTAGTAGTCAGCAGCCCCCGCAGCGCAATCGAAGCGCGGGCGATGGTCACGCCCCGTATGCACTCACTAAGGGTAGAAGGCCGTACCGTCCACCAGGTCGGTATTCCGATCCACTTCGGCTATGCAGGCGAGGTAACGGGCGGTCAGGCCAACGAGCTAATACCGATTATAATTGATGCTAACGTGAGCATGCACGAAGGCAAAGCCTTCACGTGCCAGGTACGCAAAGGCAGGCTCTCCCAACCCTCCGACACCCCCTCGGTCCCGGTAGCCTCACGCCCGCAACAAGAGCCAATGCCGGACACACCGACCCAGGCCCAACCGGAAGGAAGGAGCGCATAGTGGAAGTTGAAGTCAACCCCGGCCTGCTTGAAGGATTGGTCAAGTCCGAGCCGCCGCCCGCCCATGTGCCAATGGGCTTCTTCACCGACTCGACCCTGTGTATCGGCTGCAAGGCGTGCGAAGTGGCCTGTAAACAGTGGAACGGCCTACCCGCCGACGGCATGGAGTGGACAGGCCAAAGCTACGACAACACCAGACAGTTATCGGCCACCACATGGCGGCATGTCACTTTTACCGAGCAGGCGTTGCCGCAGGGCGGGGTCCGTTGGCTCTTCAACAGCGACGTGTGCAAGCATTGTACCGAAGCCCCCTGCCGGCAGGCCTGTCCCACAGGCGCGATTATCCGTAACGAGTTCGATAACGTCTACGTGCAGCAGGATATATGCAACGGGTGCGGCTATTGCGTGGCCGCCTGCCCATTCGGCGTGTTGGCCCGTAGCGAAGCCGACGGAACCGCCCACAAATGCACCCTCTGCTACGACCGCCAGAAGGATGGCATCGAGCCTGCTTGCGCCAAAGCCTGCCCCACCGACTCCATCGTCTTCGGCCCCGTCGAGCAACTGCGCCGCCAGGCCCGCCAACGCCTCGACGAGGTGCGAGCCAAAGGCCAGCCACAAGCCTACCTGTATGGCGCGGAGG
This sequence comes from Chloroflexia bacterium, assembly GCA_038254085.1. GTDB lineage: Bacteria > Chloroflexota > Chloroflexia > QHBQ01 > JADMIH01 > JADMIH01. The sequence continues at coordinate 7,321 of JBBSGN010000008.1, forward strand.
ATGCAGGCGAATATAAGCGCCTCAATGCCTTCTTCCTTCTGACCGAAGAGCCTGCCGCCTATAATCTGCCCGAAGCCCCCTATTTGCCCAGCGCCAGTATGAGGCGTAAGTATATGTGGAGCGCGGCGGTTGGGTTGGGGTTGAGCCTGTTGAGTGCGGTCATCTTGCGAGAACCAACGTGAGAACTACCCAAAACAATAGCGACGCAAGACCGGACCTCGGCGCGGCCCATCTCAACCCGCGCGATGCCTACCGTGACGTGCCGATCCTAAAGCAACCAACCTGGAATCACGAGGTGGCGGCCTATTTCTTCCTGGGGGGCGTCTCTGCTGGGTCGGCGCTTATTGGTTCAATAGCCGAGATGGTGGGAAGCGAGAGCCGGAAAGAGTTGGCGCGTACTGCCCACTACGTTTCCCTAGCCACCCTGATCCCGTGCCCTTTCTTGTTGATTGCCGACCTGGGAAAACCGGCCCGCTTCCATCACATGCTACGCATCTTCAAGCCGTCATCGCCCATGAACCTCGGTTCGTGGGCACTCACCGCACATGGAGCGGGGGCAACGGTGACAGTCTTGTGTATGTTGGCCCGCAAGGGCAAATTGCCCTTAATAGGTTGGGCGCTCAGGGTGCTACCCGAACGGTTGCTCGCCGGTCTAGGTATTCCAAGCTCGTTCGTGTTGGCCGGCTATACAGGCGTGTTGCTGGGCACAACCAGCGTGCCGGTGTGGCATGACAGCCCGCTATTGGGCGCTCTGTTCATGTCCAGTTCACTTAGCACTGGTGCCGCTTTCCTCAGTTTTGCTAGCTCCTTGACAGATCGCGGGCATGAGTCCGACCGCCATGCTTTGTCTTTGCTGGGCTGCTTGTTTAGTGTTGTTGAGTTTTGCGTTCTGATGGGATATGTCGCCACTCTAAAACATTCAGCCACCGCACTTATCAAAGGCAGATTAGGCACACTTCTCGCTGGCGCCGCCGGGGCCATATGCGTAGGCGCTCTAATTGAGATGGCTACCCTTCTATTGGGCGGTTCGGGCCGTAAAAGGGACGCTTTGGCCCTGACATCGAGCGCCCTGACGCTGGTGGGCGGTGGGCTGTTGCGGTGGGCTGTAGTCAGGGCCGGGCGCGTATCGGCTGCTGACCGCGAGGGCACTCTCAACGCCATGGGTCCTTCCGAACGGTCCCCTGGCTGGAGAGCACAGAACCAGACCCAGGCGTAAGATGTTGAATGCATGTGGCTCAGTAATTCTTGCCGGGGGGCAAAGCGTCCGCATGGGCAGAGACAAAGCCCTGCTGCGCCTACACCCATCCGGCCCTACGATTATAGAGCGCGTCATCTCGCGCCTGGCTGAGGCCGATGTCCCTCCCACGCTCGTCGTAACGAACCGGCCTGACATCTACCGCTTCTTAGGTCTGCCAATGTGTCCCGACGATATGCCCGATGCTGGCCCCCTAGGTGGCCTCCTGACGGCCCTGCGCCACTCGCCTCATCAGTGTACGCTCGTAGTTGCATGCGACCTTCCATGCCTCAACCCCCAACTCCTACGCCGCCTGCTCACTCTTGCTAGTGAAGGCGGTTGCGATGCGGTTGTGCCCCGATGGGTAGGCCCGCACGACAAGCCCCACGTCGAGCCTCTGCACGCTGTCTACTCACCGAGATGCATTCAGCCCCTCGCTGCAAGCGTCGAGGCCGGTATCCGCAAACTATCAGAGGCGGTCCAACAACTCAACGTGCAATACGTGGGCGAAGCCGAATTGTGTCTGGACGACCCCTATCTCGACAGCTTCCACAACATCAATACTCCTCACGACCTGGCACACCTCCAAAAGGGGCAAGCCCAAGCGACGCTTCTAGCTCACCGCCGATGATATTTACCGTAGAGGCACACGTGATCAATCACGCCCTCTACCAAATGCCCAACGTTGACTATAAACCCCCGCCCATCTATAATCCCTCATAATGGCATGGATACGACCGTAGGCAATGCTGCCTACACCCTCCAGAAAGGAACAGACATGGAAGTCTACGACAACATCCTCGAACTAATTGGCGACACGCCTATCGTGCGCCTCCCCAAGCTGAACAGAGGCGTCAAGCCGACCTTGCTTGCCAAGTTGGAGATGTTCAACCCCGGCAACTCGGTCAAGGACCGTATCGGCATACGCATGATCCGCGACGCCGAGCAGAAGGGCCTCCTCAAGAGGGGCGGCACCATAGTCGAGCCAACCTCCGGCAATACCGGCACAGGGCTGGCAATCGCGGCGGCCATCCTCGATTATAAGATGGTGTTCGTCATGCCCGACAAAGTGGCGCCCGAAAAGGTGGCCCTCCTCAAGGCTTACGGAGCCGAGGTCGTGACCACACCCACCGCCGTCCCCCGCGAGAGTCCCGAAAGCTACTACAGCGTGGCCGACCGCCTAACCCGCGAGATACCGGGCGCGTTCCAACCGAACCAGTACTTCAACCCGGCCAACCCCCGCACCCACTTCGAGACCACCGGCCCCGAAATCTGGCGGCAACTGGACGGTAAGATTAACGTGCTGGTGTGCGGCGTGGGCACGGGCGGCACCATATCGGGCATCGGCAACTACCTCAAATCGCAGAACCCTAATGTACTGGTAGTAGGGGCCGACCCCGAAGGCTCGCTTTATACCGGCAACACCGCACGGCCATACAAGGTCGAGGGCATCGGCGAGGACTTTATCCCCGGCACCATGGACATGAAGGTGGTGGACGAGTGGGTGACGGTGTCGGACTATGACTCGCTCAACACCGCTCGGCGCATCACCCGCGAGGAGGGCATCCTGGTGGGCGGCTCGACCGGCACGGCGATGTGGGCGGCGTTGCAAGTGGCAAAGCGCATGGACGAGGACAAAGTTATACTGACCCTGTTTCCAGACACCGGACGCGGCTACCTGTCGAAGGTTTACAACGACGCCTGGATGCGCGATAACGGCTTCCTGGACCGCCTGCCCACCCACGCCCGCGTAGGCGACCTGGTGGCGAAGCGAGGCCGTGAGCTACCCACCCTCGTAACCGTAACCGCAGGCAAGACGGTGCGCGAGGCGATAGACCTGCTGCACCAGTACGGCATCTCGCAGCTACCCGTGACCCGCGATGGGGCGGGTAATGGCAACGGCCAGGGTCCGTTTACCGACGTGCATTCTATGATAGGCTCGATCCAGGAGCGCAACCTGCTAGAGCGCGTCTTCCGCGACCCCTCGCTGGTGGATGCCAGAGTCGAGGGCGTAATGGACCCCCCCTTCCCCTTGGTTGACGTGGCCGAAGAAGTAGAGCGGGTGGTGCCCGCACTCCTGGCTAACAACTCGGCTGTGCTGGTGGAGGAAGGGGGCCAGCCGGTGGGGCTGATCACACGGAGCGATCTGTTGGAGTTCGTGGCGCACGGGCGGGGGATGTAGGTAATTGCGAGCCCTCTCCTCTGACTACGGTGGAAAGGATGGAGTACGCGGCTGTTTGTAGGTGTTTGTCCTAATCGCTTCCTCGCTAAAAGCAGGTGTGGAGAAAGGGCTTAAAGAAAAGATAGGTAGCGCCGACGCCTGGATGGCACTTTCCCGCTTATCTTGCTATTCTCAAACAGTTCCCAAGCGAGAGAAAAGCCGGTTAGCAGCTTGCTAACCGGCTTCTTTGTACCTGAGCAATTGGCTGGGCAGCAAAAGAAGGTTGGGCACATAAATATCTTCGTCTAAATCGTCCCATCGAAGGGCCTGCCCGCCGTGCTTCAAGCGCCAGCCTTCTCGTTGCGCTGGGGACGCTTTCTGCAAGTGGGGAAACCTGCTAAGAGGAATCTTCAGAACGCGATTATCGGCCAAGGTCACAAACATGTGCAACTTATCAAATGTCGCACGTGTCGCAGCTATTTCCTCGTTACCCAAGCCGTTGGAGAAGTTACTGCTGTCTGCGTTATCTTGCTTCCTACGGGCTCTCTGTTTGACTCTTCTAACGCGCAAAATGCTCATGCCATTTCTCCAAGAAAACTGGCGCTTGGCCCCAATGATTCGCTCTACTTTCCGAAGCTCGACCTTGTTATAGCCGTAGAAGCCAGCTATCTCCACCGGCTCTAGCCAAATCTTCGCCCTGTTCTCAGCTTTTGCGACATGTATGTGGGGCTGCTCTTGCCGTTCCTCGCTGTAGAAAAAGAACCTGTGCCCTTCTATTGTTGCAATTGTTGGCATTCATCATTCATTGGCTGCTCTTAGCATGTTCTACCTGGTATATTTGTACATGCTTTTACACTAACGTCAATGCTTCTATCATTTCAAGTTCGCGTCAAAAAACCCTATCACTCGCCTCAAATACTCATCTCGGTTGTTCTTGAACGCCTGCACGTGGCCTTTGCCGGGCGCTATCCATAGTTGCAAGTTGGGGTCGCGTGCGCCCGCTTTTTGCAGAGCGTAGGCGTGGCTGACCGGAATCAGGTCGTCGGTGGCGCTGTGTATAAGCAGGACGGGGCGGTTGCCGAGGCGGGACATGGCGCGTTCTGGCTTGGTGTTGTTCAGGTCTATGCCGAACAGTAGCTGCTCGGACAGGACTACACCAGGGTTGAAGAAGACCGGGAGGCCGCTGCTCTTGGGTAGCTCTTTGTCGAGCAGTGCGGGCAGGTCGGCGAAGACCGAGTCGGCAATCACCGCCTGCATCTCCGGGTGGTCGGGGGCAGTAAGTAGCTCGGTGGCCGCGCCCATAGAGTAGGCAATCGTGCCGATGCGGGTCACGCCCCGGCCCTTCAGGTAGTTGAGCGCGCCCGCCACGTCTCGCACCTCCCACTGTCCCAGCGAATAGCGGTCGCCTCCCGACTGCCCATGCGCCCGGAAGTCGAAGGTCAGCACGTCATAGTTGTGCTGTGCGAAGGCTTTGGCGATGTCCATCATGTCTATGCCTTTGTCGTCCCGCACGCCGTTGCGCCCGTGCATCATAACGATGGCCTTCGTGCCCGGCGAGTCTATGAACCAGCCCTTGAGGGGGATGTTATCGCCGGTGCTGTTGAACTGCACGTCCTCGTACTTGAGGCCATACTGAGCGGGCGTACTGCTGAGGGCCTTGCGGGTGGGGTGCGACAACTTCTCGGCCACGTAAGCCGATATACCCACGTAGGTTATCACCGCAAGGGTGATCAGCATCAAGCCTACCCAGGTGAGGATGCACCTGGCCTCGAACCTCTTCACCTTTTCGGTTTGTGCGACCTTAACTGCGCTTGCCATTTGCTTTTGCTTCTCCCCGTATTGCAATCTGATCCCCCAACACCCAACACCCAGCACCCGTTACCCATGGCCCGCACAGCTAGTGCCGGAAGTGCCGCTTGTGCGTAAACACCATCGCCATGCCCGCCACGTCCGCCGCCTCTATCACCGCGTCGTCATTCACCGAGCCACCCGGCTGGATCACTGCCGTCACGCCCGCATCGGCGGCGACCTGTAGGCCGTCGGGGAAGGGGAAAAAGGCGTCGGAGGCCAGCACCGCGCCCTGGGCGTGCCAGCCTGCTCTCTCGACGGCTATCTTCACCGAGGCCACACGGCTTGGCTGGCCCCCGCCTATGCCTACCGCCGCTAGTTTGCGCGCCAGCAAAATAGCGTTCGAGCGCACATGCTTAACGGCCCGCCAGGCGAATTGGAGGTCGGTTAGCTCCTCCAGCGTTGGGTGGCGCAGCGTGACGGGCTCCATCATCACCTCCTCGTCCACCGCGTCACGAGTCTGTGCAAGGAAACCCCCGCTTATCTGCCTGAAGGCCAGTCTAGACACAAAGTCGTTGTTTCTACGCTCCATGTCTGGGTCGGGCACAGCCAGCAGGCGCAGGTTCTTCTTGTGGGCGAGTAGATCGACGGCCCCTTCCGAGAAGCTCGGCGCGATTATCACGTCGAAGCGCGTCTTGGCGATCTGCTCGGCCAGCGTATCGTCCACCGGCCTGTTGACGCCCACGATGCCGCCGAACGCCGATACCGGGTCGCAGGCCAGCGCCCGCTCGAACACCCACGCCAGGTCGCTTTCGTCGGTGCCGCAGGCCAGCCCACACGGCCCCGCGTGCTTGATGATCGCCAGCGCAGGCATGGCGTAGTCGCGCGCCAGAGAGAGGGCAGCGTCCGCGTCGAGTAGGTTGTTGTACGACAACTCCGGGCCGTGAAGCTGCGTAAGCGAACCGACCAGCGTAGCCCCCGCCACCGGCAAACCGTCGCTATACAAGGCGGCTTGTTGGTGCGGGTTCTCACCGTACCTCAACGGCTGGACCTGGCTGAGGTTGAGGGTTATCTGCGCTGGCAAGGGGACAGAGCCTTGAGTTTTGAGTTTTGAGTTTTGAGTTGTTGGCAATGTGCCAGCTTCCGACCCCAAATCCAAATAGCCAGCAATCAGCGCATCGTACTCCGATACGTGCTGAAAGGCTTTGGCGGCTAGACGCTGGCGGGTGGCTTGGCTCACTTCGCCTTGCTCGCGCCATTCGATCAGGACCACATCGTAGTCGGCGGGGTCGGAGAGGACGATTACGTATGGAAAGTTCTTGGCGGCGGCTCTTAGCATAGTGGGGCCGCCGACGTCTATCTGCTCGGTCCCTTCGTCAAGCGTGACCCCTTCGCGCTTGACAGTATTGGCGAAGGGATAGAGGTTGACCGCCACCAGGTCTACCGTCAGCAGGCCGTGCTCGGCAAGCTGGGCCATCTGTGCTGGGTCGTCGCGCCTTGCCAGTATGCCCGAATGCACGCCTGGGTGCAGCGTCTTGACCCTCCCGCCCAGTATCTCTGGGAAGCCGGTCAGGTCGCTCACCGAGTGGGCCTCTACGCTCGCCGCTTGCAGCCGTGCTTTCGTGCCACTCGTCGCGTAAATGCTTGCCCCCATATCCACGAGCGCCCTTCCCAGGCCCTCCAGGTTGGTCGGGTCCGATACGCTGATAATCGCGTTGAATGGGTGGGGGGATGTAGGTATCGGCATAGTTTGAGTCTCCTAAGGCGCTTGGTTGCCGTGCCATTTTACCGCAAATGAGGGGTGTAGGCAACGAAGGGTATTGACACCCGATCAATGTGATGTTACACTTCGCAGTGTAGATACGGCGTATATACAGGAAGGTGGTAACCAGCTATGATAACTCGCGTGGGAAAGTGGGGCAACAGCCTAGCTATACGTGTTCCGAAGGAAGAGGCGGACGAGCTTCACTGGGAGCCAAACACACCAATCAAGACCTCTGTCGTAGACGGCATGCTCGTTATCGAGCGCGCAACCATTATAGAGGCTCCTACCTACACCTTAGAGGAACTGCTGGCAGGCATAACCCTTGAGAACTTGCACCCGGAGATCGGTACAGGCTATGCCGTAGGCAATGAAGTATGGTAAAGGAGAAATACCACTCCTATGTGCCCGACAGAGGCCACGCGGTCCGCATCGACTTCGACCCACAAGCGGGGCATGAGCAGGCTGGTAAACGACCTGCTCTTGTGCTGTCACCGGCAGCCTACAACGACAAAACCGGCCTCGCTCTTGTGTGCCCCATCACTAGCCCGGCC